>DAOWIP010000265.1 GCA_030640865.1 Sedimentisphaerales bacterium
ATGCTGCCGGGTATCGCAACAGGCATTGGGACATGCAGATGGCGGCTTGAAATACTGCTGCGATGGGCCGCCGTAGATAGCGGGATGCAAAAAATAAGTTATTCAGCAAGCCCTAAATAGGGGAAATTCACCACGCGGGTAAGAAATCGATTGACAGATATTTATTGCCTGAATATAGTTATGTCTATTATCTTTTTCTTGATTTTGTGCCTTTGTGGTTAAATCTTTTGATATCGTCCCAAAGGTTGTGGCGTGGATAGGTTTTGGCTATACCGAAAAAAATCTTCCTTTTTAGCGGCTCCGAATTTAACTTTTTTTATTTTTCCGAAAGAGGCTGTTCAACAGGTGAAAGCAACAAAATCCTCCACCGCGAAAAAGAGTATTTTTTTCTGCCACAGGTAAGATATTATTTTTTGTGAACCGTAATAGCGAAACGCTATCTTACCTATCTTAACCACAACGTTTGGGACGATAGTAATCTTTTTTGGTTCCGGCTATGCCGGGGACAGGAGAAGAACAATGTCGCAAGCGAAACAGTATATCGCCGTCGATCTGGGGGCCGAGAGCGGCCGGGTTATGCTGGGGGCCGTCTCGGACAAGAAGATTTCCCTGGAAGAGTGCCATCGGTTCCCAAACGCCTCTGTTGAGGAGGATGGTGCTCTGCGGTGGGATTTTCAACGACTAACAGGGGAAATTAAGGCGGGGGTCGGCAAGGCTGCCGAGCGTAGTAATCATCCCATCGGTGGGATAAGCGTAGATAGCTGGGGAGTGGATTTCGGTCTGCTTGACGTACATGGGCAACTGCTCGAAAATCCTTATCATTACCGTGACAAGCTGACGAACGGGATTCTGGATAAGGCGTTCGAGTTGATGTCGAAGCGGGAAGTTTACAAGCATACAGGCATCCAGTTTATGCAGATTAATTCGGTATATCAACTTTTGGCGATGCGACTTGCAGAAACGAAGTCACTAATCCGGGCAAAATATCTTGTGATGATTGCCGATCTCGTGGAGTATTATCTGTGCGGGAAGATATTTACCGAATATTCGCTCGGAAGCACGACGCAACTGATGAATATGGCAACAGGACAGTGGGACGAGGCCGTTTTCAGCAGATTGAATCTGCCGCGTGAGATTATGCCGGAGATTGTGCCGACGGGGTCGGTAGTCGGTACGCTGAAAGGTAATCTGGCGGAAGAGCTTGGCTGCGGGGCTGTTCCGGTAATCGCGGCCGGTTCACACGACACGGCGTGCGCGGTAGCTGCAGTACCGGCAACGAGTGATGATTGGGCCTATCTGTCGAGCGGAACATGGAGTTTGATGGGGCTGGAAGTTCCGGAAGCAATTATCAACGACAAGACATTCGAATACCAGTTCACGAATGAGGGAGGAGCGGGAGGTAAGATTCGGCTGTTGAAGAATATCATAGGTTTGTGGCCGGTGCAGGAATGCCGACGGCAGTGGCGGCAGGAAGGCGAAGAACTGTCATATACCGAGATTACGGAAATGGCGGCGGCGGCAAAGCCGTTCGCGGGCCGAATAGATCCCGATTACCATGAGTTTCTCTCGCCCGGTGATATGCCCGGCAAGATAAACCGCTACCTGAAGCGGACCGGTCAGGAGTCTTTCAACGATAAAGGACAGTTGATCCGAATAGTACTGGAAAGCCTCGCGTTCAAGTGCCGGGCGGTAATGGATATGATGGAAGACATTAAACAAAAACCGATTGAGGTACTGCATATAGTCGGAGGCGGGATACAAAACGAGTTGCTGTGTCAGTTCACAGCTAATGCTATCGGCAAAAAAGTAATTGCCGGACCGGTCGAGGCGACAGCAAGCGGAAGTGTAATAATGCAGGCGATAGCGACCGGCCAAATTGACTCACTGCAACAGGGCCGTCAGATAATCCGTGATTCGTATTCTCTGAGTGAATATGAGCCGCGGGATAAGAATTTGTGGGATAAGGAATATAAAAAGAGTTTGTAAGTTTATAAAGTGCGAAAGTGTGAAAGTTATGGAAGAACTGGAAAAAAAACTGGATAGTTTTGACAATCAGGAAAGACGTGGCGCACTAAGGCTGCTATGGGCAAAAGTAGAGGCAGGGGAGATTACGCTGCCGGAGGCAGGCAGGAAAATAAATGTTCATTGCCATACTTTTTACTCGTTCAACGCCTATGGTTATTCACCGAGCCATTTTGCCTGGCTGGCGCGGAAGCGTGGGCTGGCGATGGCGGGGATCGTGGACTTCGATGTGTTGGACGGGCTGGAAGAGTTTCACGCGGCGGGACAGCTACTGGGACTGAAGACTTGCGCCGGTCTGGAAACGCGGGTGTTTGTGCCGGATTTTGCCGATATGGAGATTACCTCGCCGGGTGAGCCGGGGATTACGTATCACATGGGAGTGGGGATTCCCTCACCACAACTTTCCGGCTCGGCAGGGCAGTTCCTGAATGGCCTTCGCCGGACCGCTCAGAAACGAAACCTGGATTTGACGGGAAGGGTGAACCGACATCTGACACCGGTTGAATTGGATTACGAGAAGGACGTACTGTCACTAACCCCGGCGGGCAATCCGACGGAACGGCATTTATGTGTAGCATACGCGCGAAAAGCTGAAGCACTGTTCGAAGATAAGGTAAAGCTGGCGGAATACTGGTCGGACAAGCTGGGCACGGCAATCGAAGTGGAGCAGGTGCCGGCTGGTGCTGAACTTCTGAATCAAATCAGGGCAAAGACGATGAAACGGGGCGGTGTGGGTTATGTACAGCCGGACGGTGGGTCGTTTCCGCAGATGGATAAATTTAACGAGTTCGTACTACAGGCGGGTGGGATTCCCTGTCTGACCTGGTTAGACGGGACCAGTGATGGAGAACAGCAAATCGAAGAACTGCTGGAAATAGCGATGAAAACGGGTGTGGCAGCGATCAATATTATCCCGGATCGGAATTATGGGCCGAAATGTGGGCCGGAAAAATATCGGAATCTGTGTAAAATCGTCGAGACAGTACGAAAGCTGGATTTGGTTCCGGTAGTGGGTACGGAGATGAACGGCCCAGGACAAAAGTTTGTGGACGACTTTGCCGGCGAGGAGTTGGCGCCAATGCTTGAGTTTTTCCTTACCGGAGCGCATATCGTATATGTGCATGAGATATTGCAGCGGCAGGCGGGAATAGGGTATTGTTCGGAATGGGCAGCCAATCACTTTCCCGACAGGGCTGCACGAAATAAATTTTACGAGGAATTTGGAAGATTGATCACACCTGACCATGAAGAAACATTAAGTGGGTTTGATACAGAAATGAGTCCGAACGAAATATTAAAACACTCGTAACCGTTCGTGATTTTGATTTTTGACAGAATAACAGGATGAACAAAATAACCAAATTATGCCATCTTGGCTTTGCGACTTTACGTGAAAAATAAATAATTGCGCGCAAAGGCGCTAATAGATATAAGAAAACCCTGTTCGGCAAGAGAAAGGAAACTGATTATGAGTAAAAAGAAATCCGGTTGTGGCAGTCTCGTTCTTCTCGTTCTCGGAATTATCGTCGTTGTGGCAATCATGATGTCGAAGCAGGAATCCCCCAGAACGAGCTCGCCACAGCCTACCGCTCCTGCACCAACCAAGCCTGTTCCCAAAATCACGGCAGGCCTCTCCAAGTTCACGGTGGATCGAGCCAACGCGCAGTTTGTCTTCACGCTCGAAGTCAGCAATCAGGAGTCCAAGGAGAATGCAATTCGCGTTGTTGTGTACGGGAGGAACGATATGTTTTCGCCTCCCCGTCGGAGTGCGTGGCCTGCCGCCGGTTTGCTCTTTCATCAGGCAGGCACTCGCCGGGGTGCCTTGTCCTCCTCCGACGTTTCCCGAAACTGGAGTTCTCGACCAGACAACA
>DAOWIP010000562.1 GCA_030640865.1 Sedimentisphaerales bacterium
CATTTGAGAGCCTTGTCATTCACCTGAAGCCGGCGGCGCAGCCGATCCTGCAATCGGCCTAACTCACCGCGTATCCCCTCGTCCAACTCAATAGCTATAAAACATCGAATGGCCATTAATTAAAACCGCATCATATTACATAACTGTCCCAATCTTTTTTCGATTTCATCTTTCCCGGCTTTCTGCCAGCGGTCCAGTGAAAAGTCTTCGATCACCAGCGACGCTACCGCCGTCCCATACGCCAGCGATTGTTTCAGTGATTCAAGGTCATCGACTGCCGCGGATTTGCCCGCGAGATAGCCCATCATTCCGCCCGCGAAACTGTCGCCCGCCCCGGTTGGGTCTTTCACCTCTTCCGTCGGATACGCAGGCAATACAAAGCATTCGCCCTTCCGCGTCGCCAACAGCGTCCCATGCTCGCCTTTTTTAACAACTACGAACTTCGGCCCCATCTTTATAATCTCTTTTGCCGCGGTCAGAAGGTTCTGCTCGCCGGTGAACATCTTTGCCTCACTATCATTGAGAACAAGTCCGTCAATTTTGCCCAAAAGTTCTTTCAGTGCCTCGTTTTCGTTTTCGATCCAGAGATTCATCGTGTCGGCTACCACCAGCTTCGGTTCGCTCAACTGCCCAAGCAGTTCCATTTGTAGTCCCGGATGCGTATTAGCGAGAAAAACATATTCACTGTCCGCGAACGCCGCCGGAATTTTGGGCGGCACCTCCGCCAAGACATTTAGTTCCACATTATCGGTAGTCCGCTCGTTGATGTCTTCATGATATGTCCCCGCCCAGCGGAATGTCTTACTACCCTTACGTATTTCCAGTCCCGCCAGGTCAACGTCGCGCCCTTTGAACACCTCCACCAGATCAAACGGGCAATCGTCGCCAACGACTCCCACGAATCGCACCGGCGTAAAGAAGCCTGCCGCCATACTGAAATACACCACCGACCCGCCAAGACAATCATTCCTCACCCCAAACGGTGTCTTAACGGTATCGATGCCAATTGATCCTGTTACAAGTAATGTCATTAGTCTTTCCCGATTTATATACTTTATTTTCTTTCTCTGGATAACAGGCCTTTGAAAAAGTCTGCTACACTTTTTTCCTTATAATCTTTAAACTCACCGGCATCAAAAAATACGCCGTAACAAACAGCACAGGATTCATACCATATATGTGGCTGTTCTCTGTCAACCATTCGTATCATTTTTGTATGGCAAACAGGGCAATCTATTTTGTCAATTTTATTAAAATCGTGTCCGACAGTCGGATCGCCGATGTCAATGGATTCAGAATCATGGATCGCTTTCAAGTGCTCATGTTCGAGCATATCAAACCAAATACCTTTACATTGTGTACATCGATCAATTTCGATGTTATCGAATTTCACTTTTTCCATCTCTGAATTGCATTTTGGGCAGATCATTATATTACTCCTTAAAAATATTATTTTTTTGCTAAACCTTCGCTATTATTCATGTGCTATATATCCCAATGTGTCATCGATTCGTTTTAATGTCTTTTGCTTACCTAATAATATCAGGGAGTCGTCGATTGGCGGGCTGATTGTTGTGCCGGTGATGGCTACTCGAATCGGCTGTGCTACCTTGCCCATTCCGACCTCATTTTTCTGACAAAGCTGTTCGATCATCGTATGCAGTGATTCCTTGTCCCAAACCTCCAATTCCGAAAGCGCCGTCCGCGCCTGCCCAAGCAAATCAGCCACCCCTTCTTTTCGCAACACCTTTTTTACAGCCTTCGGATCGAATTCGACCTTCTCGATAAACAGAAATCCGCACTTATCGGCAATCTGCTCGAATGTCTGAGCGCCCTGGTTGGCCTGTAAAATGTAAGCAAGTGTCTCATCGTCTTTTTGTACCAGTGGCGATTCGGACACTGTAAGATAATCCTTGAAATGTTTCAGCAGCCGTTCCGGGCCAACCCTGCGGATATGTTCGGTATTGAAGGCGGTCAATTTCTGTCTGTCGAACAGGCTGTTCGTCTTGGCCAACCGTTTGATGTCGAACGCCTCGATCAGTTCTTCCAGCGACATTATCTCGCGATCATCTCCCGGCGACCAGCCAAGCAGTGCGGTAAAGTTGACCATCGCCTCCGGCAGGTAACCGCTATGGAAAAAATCCACTATGTTTATCTCCGGCAGATGAACGCCGAGATGTTCCGCCATTGCGCTGATTATCGGCGCATCAGGCGAACTCTGACCAGCCAGAAACGATTCGAGCTCGCTGATTTCCAGTCCTGACTCCTGAGCCAGCTTCGCCTTGTCAATGTCGGGTTTGCCTTTAATAACCTTAAGCAGTGTTTTCGCCCGGTCACGCTTGGAAAGTTTGCCGCCGCCTTCGCTGACCGTTACCGACATGTGGGCATAGGCCGGCCTGCGAAACCCCAGGGCATCCTGCAGCAACTGGTGGTTAGGCGTGTTCATCAGGTGTTCCTGGCCACGGATCACATGAGTAACACCCATCAGTTCGTCATCGACCACGCAACCGAAATGATAGGTCGGAAACCCATCGGACTTCTGAATAACAAAATCGCCGAATTCACCGCCCGGAAAACTCACCCGTCCGCGGACAATATCCTCGACAACAATTGTCTCCAATTGTGGCACGACAAATCGCACTGCTACAGGGCGGCCTTCAGCGCGGGCCTTTTCAACATCCCCGATATCAGGAAACGACTGGGGACGCGGATAGATAAAAGTCTTTTTTTCGGCTATAGCCTTGTCCCGCATCGCCTTGAGTTCTTCCGGCCTCTCAAAACAGTAATACGCCTTACCCTCATCGAGCAGTTTCTTTATGTACCGGTCATATATATCGCGACGTTGCGATTGCAGATAAGGTCCGTTCGGCCCGCCGACGTCCGGCCCCTCGTCCCAGTCGATACCAAGCCATCGCAAGTCTTCGATTACCTGTTTTGTCGCGGTGGGCGTGTTACGTTTCTGGTCGGTATCCTCAATACGCAGGATCATCTTTCCCCCATTATGCCGAGCCATCAGCCAGCAGAACAGAGCCGTCCTCGCACCACCCAGATGCAGATACCCCGTCGGAGACGGCGCAAATCGAGTAACTATCATCACTTATAACTCCAGGCAATATAGTTTCTAAAACCTTAAGTTTAATTGTAATCCGGTTTTAAATCAATGCCTAAAAATAAAGATGTCTATTGTAAGAGACTTTGACGGCTGTACAAAAGGTCTCTATAATACGAGGGTTCTATAATTATGAAAAAAACAAAATGGTGGTAAAGGATATAAATAGAAAGGATCGGCTTATATGGCCAGGAATGATTCAACGAACTCGATAGACTTTGTCCGAACGATAGTCGCGGAGGATTTAAAGAGCAATAAATGGGACGGTCGGGTGATAACCCGCTTTCCGCCGGAGCCGAACGGTTATCTGCATATCGGGCATGCCAAAAGTATATGTCTCAATTTCGGCATCGCCGCCGAGTTCGAGGGCGGCCTGTGCAACCTGCGTTTCGACGATACCAACCCAATCAAGGAAGAGGAAGAATACATCAAATCAATTATTGCCGATGTCCGCTGGCTGGGTTGGGACTGGCAGAACAGGCTTTATTACGCTTCGGATTACTTTGAGCAGATGTATCAATACGCCGTACAGCTTATCAAGACAGGCAGTGCGTATGTCTGTGATCTTAACGCTGAGCAAACAAGAGAATACCGTGGCACTCTGACCACACACGGCAAAGACAGCCCCTATCGAACTCGTTCGATCAAGGAAAACCTCGACTTCTTCGAGCGAATGAAGGCCGGCGAATTCCCCGACGGCTCGCGCACTCTTCGTGCCAAAATCGACATGGCCCATCCCAACCTGAACATGCGCGACCCGGTTATATATCGTATCCTTCACGCCGACCACCCTCGCACAGGCGACAAGTGGTGCATTTATCCGATGTACGACTGGGCACACGGCCTGGAGGATTCGATTGAACGGATAACCCACTCTATTTGCACGCTTGAATTTGAAAACCACCGCCCACTTTATGACTGGTTTCTTGACGAGTTGGGTATTTATCACCCTCAACAGATCGAATTTGCCCGTTTGAACCTGACCTATACCATCATGAGCAAACGCAAGCTTCTGCGGTTGGTTGAGCGAAACCTTGTCAACGGCTGGGACGACCCACGGATGCCGACCATTAGTGGCTTGCGACGGCGTGGCTATTCGTCGGCGGCCATCCGCAATTTCTGCCGTCGCATAGGCGTCAACAAGTTCAATAGTACCATTGATGTCGCGCTTCTGGAGCACTTCCTCCGCGAGGACCTTAACAAAACTTCTCCCCGTGTTATGGCCGTCCTGCGACCATTAAAGGTCGTCATTACCAACTACCCTCAGGGCCAAACCGAGGAAATGGACGCCGTCAACAATCCCGAAGACCCCGCCGCTGGTTCGCGGAAGGTGCCGTTCTCGCGTGAACTGTATATCGAACAGGACGATTTTATGGAAGACCCACCGCGTAAGTTTTTCCGCCTGGCTCCCGGCCGTGAGGTACGCCTACGCTACGCCTACTTTATAACTTGTAATGACGTCGTAAAAGATGAGGACGGTAACATTATCGAGCTGCGCTGCACTTACGACCCCGCAACCCGCGGCGGTGATTCCCCGGACGGCCGTAAGGTCAAGGCGACACTTCACTGGGTATCGGCCGAACATGCGTTAAAGGCTGAGGTAAGGCTTTACGATCATCTGTTCAATAGGGAAAACCCGGAGCAGACCGAGGAAGGCAGCGATTTTACCTCGAATTTGAACCCGAACTCGCTGGAGAGACTTTCGTGCTGTTATGTTGAACCATGCCTGAAAGGCGCCCCCCCACTCAACCGCTACCAGTTCGAGCGTCTCGGCTATTTTTGTGTCGATCCCGACTCGTCGGACAGCCAACTCATCTTCAACCGTACCGTTACCCTCAGAGACCCCTGGAAAAAAATCCAGAAACAAAAAGGAAAATAATCATTCACGCTTTTTGCTTCTTACCGTCCCGCAGGGACGCCTGATAATAGCCCACCGATTTATCGGTGAGTTGGTGGTTGGAACAAAATTATTAAGTCCCGTAGGGACGGCTGAGTTGACCGAAGCCAGGCTAATTTTTGGCTAATTTCAATCACCAACATACTTACCGGCCTTTTGCCTTTGCTCTTTAAGGCTTTTACGGTTCTTCAAAATACTCTTTATAAGCTCCCTGGCCTCTTCCGCTTCCATACTGTTAGGCCATTGTTCGAGGACCTCGTCGCAGGTCTGCAGCGCTTTGTTATACATAAATCTCTTATACCTGTAGGCCATATCCAGCTTGCGCCGGGGATGTAGAACCAGCGATAATTGGGATGGGCCAGAACCGGCTTTTCCC
>DAOWIP010000226.1 GCA_030640865.1 Sedimentisphaerales bacterium
ATCTGGGCCTGGTAAGTAACGATCAATATAATTTCGTATGGGTAACCGATTTTCCTTTGTTCGAGTTCAACAAAGACGAAAATCGCTGGGACTCACTTCATCATCCCTTTACCGCGCCGATTCCTGAAGACCTCGACAAACTCGACAATGACCCGGCCGGTATCTGTTCGCAGGCGTATGACATTGTGCTCAACGGAAACGAAGTAGCCGGCGGTAGTATTCGTATCCATCAGCCGGAGGTACAGGCGAAGTTTTTCAATCTGTTGGGAATCAGCAAAGAAGAAGCCAGGACCCGATTTGGTTTTTTCCTGGAGGCGCTGAAGTACGGTACGCCGCCCCACGGCGGTATCGCCTGGGGACTCGATCGCGTGGTTATGCTGCTGACTGGTACGGACAATATCCGGGACGTAATCGCCTTTCCCAAGACCCAGCGCGGCCAATGCCTGCTCACCGAGGCCCCCACGTCAGTCAACGAAGACCAACTCGAGGAACTGCACCTGCATATACGACACAAAGGACCAAAGCAAACATAATAAAATATCACAATCACTTACGACCGATAACAATTTTATTATGCCAATAAAATAAGGTTGATGCCGGTCAAAACACCAACCTTATAAGTATTTAGAAGACGGGGTGTTATTCTGCTAATATTATTTATTGCTTCCGTCAACCATTCTTTGCCACTATGCTTTCCTCACCGATCTCTACTCCCCACTGGAAAACATCGGCTTCAGAACAATGTTTATATCGACACATTACAGGAAGAGGTTTATCGAAAAAAATTAGTTTGTACCAATCCTGAATAAAACCTATAGAATAAACCTGGGGGCTAATACTCCAGCCAATCATCAGACAGCAACGCTACATCAGACAGGTCAACCCTGCCGTTGCGATTTAAATCGCCCGGCTGCTCCTCCGCATTGTCCAACCAATCATCGATCTGAATTATAAGGTCCGACACATCGACAATTCCATCATTGTTCAGGTCCGGCAGTAACGACCATCCTGCCGGGGTCTTGCTCGCCTGGCTTGTCGCGCCATAAGCGCCCATATTAACCCGGACATTTACCCCATCGTCCGGTTCGTCCGCCAACTGACTGCCCGGATTGCCGGCGTCTATACATCTACTGGTAACCGAATCGCATATCCAATACCCATCACCCGCAGTAAGATATTGCTCAATGAACAGGTACAGGTCCCCGATATCCACAATACCACTGCGGTCGAGATCATAAGGCAAATAATCATCCACCACCATCAGCCAATAACGGGAAAATTCGGCAAAATCAATCAGATTAACAATCCCGTCACCCTGGAAATCGGCACTAAGATAAGGCTGGGATTCCCCTTGTTCGGCGCCTGGAGTTAAAAACTGCAGGGCGAATATTTTTAGATCGACAATATCAATTATACCATCACTGTTGAGATCGTATTGTAAAATATCATTTGTTACCAACCAATAGCGGGACAACTCGGCAAAGTCAGTCAAATTAACAATTCCATCACCCTGGAAATCGGCGCTGCGGTAAGTCCGGGAGTCCCACCGGCCGGCCTGTGATTTTAAGCGATAATCACTATTGGCGGCATCGACAAAGCAAGGATCGACATCAATATTACCGACCCCGACCCCACTCCAGCCGCCCTGTACATCGCAATAGGTAACCGAAAACACCGCCTTATCGTCATGCCATACTTCATTTCCGCCGTCCCATAAAATGCTGTTTGTTACCAGCAGGTCGTTCGGCTCATCGGCTGATATTGCGCAGGCTAAAGCGTTACCGTTATCGGCTGTGTTATCGACCATAGTACAGTTTCTTACCTCGGAGACGCCCCCGTCGTAGTATATGCCTCCTCCGGAGTCCGCTGTGTTCCCATAAAACGTGCAGTGCCGGATCGTAACACTGCTCGAATCATTATGCAGCCCGCCACCGTGCGTAGCCACATTTTCACTAAACAGACAAGAGCTTATCGTTCCTGTTCCGCCGCCCGCTATCCCACCGCCGTTCTGTGCCGCCTGATTCAGGCTGAAAGTACAGTGAACCAGATTCGGATCACTGGTGGAATGGCTATACATCCCGCCGCCGTCCGCATCGGTTGAGTTATTGTTGAACTCACAACTGGTCAGTAACGGAGTGGCCCCCTCGTCAATGAACATGCCTCCACCCTGTTCTCCGGCCCGGTTGTCGCTAAACCCACAATCGGTCAGCGTTCCTGTGCCACCACCCGCTATCCCGCCACCGTTCTGTGCCGCCTGATTCAGGCTGAACGTACAATTAACCAATTGCGAATCACTTGCAGAATGACAATATATTCCGCCGCCGTCCGCGTCGGTTGAGTTATTGTTGAAGTCGCACCGTGTCAGTAACGGAGCAGCCCCATCGTCAATGAACATTCCCCCGCCCTGTTCGCCTGCCCGGTTGTCGCTAAACTCACAATCGCTCAGCGTCCCCGTTCCGCCGCCCGCTATGCCGCCGCCGTTCTGTGTCGCCTGATTCAGGCTGAAGGTACAACTAACCAATTGCGAATCACTGGCAGAATGACAATACATTCCGCCGCCGTCCGCGTCGGTTGAGTTATCGTTGAAGTCGCACCGGGTAAGTACCGTAGCGGAACTCTCGTCAATAAACATCCCCCCGCCCTGTTCTCCGGCCCGGTTGTCGCTAAAGCCACAATCGCTCAGCGTCCCTGTGCCTCCGTCCCAAACGCCGCCGCCGGCTCGGCCTGCCCGATTGCCTGAGAATGTACAACGGGTAATATTCGGATTGCTCGCGTTATAGATATTCAACCCGCCACCGTCGAGTACGGCTACATTATCCTGAAATACGCAATCGGTGAGTATTTCTGTGAGTATCGGAGAACTATC
>DAOWIP010000347.1 GCA_030640865.1 Sedimentisphaerales bacterium
GAACGGAAAAATACAGCCAGAAACCGACGCTGATGTTAGTAACGGGCCAGAAAGATGTCGGCAAGAAAACTATTGCAAAGGCTGTCGAGGCCAGGCTCTTTGACGAAGGTAAGATCGTCTATTTCTTCGGCATTGGAAATATCCTTTACGGCGTCGGCGCTGACATTAAGACCCAGGGCACGACAGAGAACAGGCAGGAGCATCTGCGAAGACTGGCGGAAGTTTCCAACATTATGCTTGACGCCGGGATCATCGTTGTGGTCGCCGCCATCGGGCTAACACAATCGGACCTTGAGATAATCAGAGCGACCGTAGATACAGACTCTATCGAGGTTATATGGGTCGGAGGCGATGTTACCGATATTGCTTATGACATGGTCGTAAACGAGGGCTGGGATCTGGATGAAACGGTCGAGTCCGTCAAACAGATGCTTCAAAACAAGGGTATCATTTTCAAACCCTAAAAACACTCTGGCTTTGGTCGGATACAACGGAGATATAAATGTCAACAGATACGGATCTGGCAAAGATAGAGAAGGCACTGCACATTGCAAGGGAAACGGCAAAACGGTTTACCAGCGGCAGGATCGAAACCGAACGCAAGGCAGGCGGCGACCCGGTAACAGCGGCGGACATCGCACTGGATAAGGTACTCCGCGAAACATTGGTCCAAGCCGGTGACGGATGGCTGTCGGAGGAAACGTTAGACGATCCGGTGAGGTTGCAAAAGCAGCGTGTCTGGATAGTCGACCCGCTGGACGGGACAAGGGAATTCGTAGAAGGGATCGACGAGTGGTGCATCTCCGTAGCTCTTGCCGTCGATGGCGAGGTTGTTGCGGGCGGAATATGTAATCCGGCAACCGATGAGATCTTTCTCGGATCGCGCCAAACACCGACAACCCTCAACGGCAAAAAAGTTTCGGTCAGTCAGCGCACGGACCTACAGGGGGCAACGGTTCTGGCAAGCAGGAGCGAAGTCAAACGCGGCGAATGGGTTCGTTTTATGGACGGGCCGCTTTCGGTAATTCCAATGGGTTCGGTTGCCTATAAGCTGGCACGGGTCGCAGCGGGACTGGAGGATGCGACATTTACGTTAGTGCCGAAGAACGAGTGGGACATCGCAGCGGGCATCGCACTTGTAGAAGCAACCGGCGGAAAGGTCGTAGACAAAGAGGGCAGAACTTTCACGTTCAACAACCGCACGACACTTGTCAGCGGAATGATCGCTTGCGGAACAAACATGTTCGACAACCTAATATCGCTTTTAGAAATAAACGCCCGGGAAAATCTCTGAACCGTTTAGTCCAGACTGGCAAGACCGTGCTTGATGGCAAATTTTGTAAGTTCGGCAATACTTTTGATATCAAGCTTGATCATTACGTTACGACGGGCAGCGTCCACGGTCTTGGAGCTCTTACCGATGATCTCGGAGATCTGGATAACGGACTTGCCATTGGCGGTCATCCGGATTACGTTTCGATCCCGATCAGTAAGCCTATTTGTCCGTTTTGAGCCATAGATTACCTGGTCGGCATAATTGCGAGCAAGAACAGCCGTTATCTTAGGACCGTAGCATCGCTCACCACCAGATATTTTTCGGATCGCGGCGGAAAGTTCGTCAAAGGAACATTCCTTTACCATTATCCCGATGGAACCGGTTGTCATACACTCATCAACAACGCCTCTGGAAGCCTCGGTAAGAAGACAGAGCATCTTTGTGTTCGGGTTCTCCTTGGCGATATCATAACATATCTCCACCACCTTGGGCGAATATGTGTTCACATCGATCAAAACTACGTCCGCAGAAGATTTTTTGATGGCGTCAACGGTACCCTTACCGCCCTCGGAACCTCCGACATATTGCAGATCATCACTGCTGGCCAGGAGGGCTTCTATGCCCTCACGAACGAACTGACTTCTATCCACGCTAAATACCGATACCTTACTATTATTCGTCATATCACAAATCCTTACTAAAATCCGACCTCTAAAATATTTTACAGCCCTTTGACCATAGTATCACCGCAAAGCCAATAAAAAACAATAGCCCAATTGCTGATTAGTTATTTTTTTTTATAAAGGGCAGGAAATAGACTGCTATTGCGTCAAAAAACCCGAAAAATAACGCCTAAAACCTTACAGGGGCATAATGCACAAGGTTTTGCCCCTATTAAACGTGCGATTTTCAGAAATCAACGCTGGTCAATCCTTCCCGAACGGCAAATTTTGTCAGTTCGGCCATGCTGGATATATCAAGCTCAAAGCTAAAAAGTACACTTGATGAATCGGTATTATACCAGAACGGTCCTACTAAGTCAATTACTTTTTAATTTTTTTTATTCGCCACATTTAATCGGATAACCGCAATACCGGCGAAACACCTGCTATCATAACCAAAAATGATGCAGGATAAAAGTAGTGTCTTGTAATACTTTGTATATACGCTAAAATGCCTATAATACAATTAGAAAGACAATGGTGGTCATGTAAAACAAGCGTAAAGGACTGCAAGGAAAA
>DAOWIP010000276.1 GCA_030640865.1 Sedimentisphaerales bacterium
GTTGCGCAACAACAGAATATCATGGTTTATTATGAAGGACATGAAATAGGAGCATACTTTGCCGACATTATAGTTGATAACTTAATTGTCCTTGAACTCAAAGCGGCAGATAAATTATGCGAAGAACACAAAACCCAATTGTATCATTATCTCAAAGCGACCAGGATGGAAGTTGGATTGTTGTTGAATTTCGGTAAGATACCGGAGTTTAAAAGAGTTATATATACAAATGACAGGAAATAAGATATGGAATACAGGTTGAACGAACAAGACGGATTTCCACAGGGGAAATGTTGATCCGTACTAATCCGTATAATCCGTGTCATCTTTGTTCTATAAAAAATTCAGCAATGACTATTCGATGTTTTATAGCTATTGAGTTGGACGCGGGGATACGCGGGGAATTAGGCCGATTGCAGGATCGGTTGCGCCGACGGCTTCAGGTGAAGGACAAGGCTGTCAAATGGGTACGGCCGGAGAATGTTCATCTGACACTGAAATTTCTTGGTGAGGTTGAGGACAGGTTTATTCCCGATATTTGCTCGGCGGTTTCAGAGGCAGCCGGGGAAACAGCACCGTTCACATTCGAAGTGGCTGATTGTGGCTGTTTTCCGCGAAGTGGGGCGGCCAGGGTTTTGTGGGTTGGAGTGAAGCAGGGGCGGGAAGACCTGCTGCAATTGCAGGAAATGCTGGAATTACACCTCGCGGAAGTTGGGTTTCCGCCGGAAGAACGACGATTTAGTACGCATCTGACACTTGGGCGTATTAAAAATGCTGAAGCAGGCCGACACGTTCGTGACGCCGTAGCCGAGTTGGAGCCGATACGGCTGGGCTGCCGGGACGTCTCTGAAATAACGGTCTTTCAGAGTGAATTGACGCAGTCAGGGCCGATATATACGGCACTTCACCACGGAAAGTTAGGAAAATGATTTGGAATTTCCCTCTGTTTTAGGGTATGATTATCGCTATAATAAAGGTAAGCGTTCATGCGAATATTTGTACTAATCGTGAACAGTTACCAATAAAGAAAGTAATCAACATAGGAGGTGGCATAGCCACTTTTTCTGTTCTGCGCGGTTGGCAAAACTCGCTCCCGCTGGTCGCTGTCTGGAATGGTAGAATCGCGAGACCAAAACAAATTTTTAACATAGGAGTATTGTATGGCCCGAGCTAAAAAACCCTCAAAATTGATAAAATTCGATGATAAATCCAGTACTTTGGAACAGGCGCTTAACCAGATCGAGAAACAGTTCGGTAAAGGCGCGATTATGCATCTGGACGAGAATAGTATAAGCGGTGTGGATGGGATAAGTACGGGTGCATTGTCGCTTGACATTGCCCTGGGTGGTCGCGGAATACCGCGGGGGCGGGTTGTTGAGCTTTTCGGGCCTGAGTCAGGCGGCAAAACGACACTCGCTCTGCACATGGTGGCCCAGGCGCAAAAGAAGGGCGGAGTGGCTGCCTTTATCGATGCCGAGCATGCACTTGATCCGAGTTGGGCCAAGAAAATCGGGGTCAACCTGGAAGGGCTGCTGTTTTCGCAACCGGACAGCGGCGAACAGGCCCTGAATATCGTGGAGATGCTGGTCCGCAGTAACGCTGTGGATATCATTGTTGTCGATTCGGTGGCGGCCCTGATTCCCCAGGCCGAATTGCAGGGCGAAATAGGCGACATTCACGTGGGCCTGCAGGCCCGGATGATGAGCCAGGCAATGCGGAAGCTCACAGGGGCCGTCAATAAAAGCCGCACAAGCGTAATTTTCATTAACCAGATTCGCATGAAGATAGGTGTGATGTTCGGTAATCCCGAGACCACACCCGGCGGACGGGCATTAAAGTTTTATAGCAGTGTCCGTATTGATGTGAGGAGAGTCAGTACGATTAAGGACACCAAAGGAATAGCTATCGGTAATCATGTACGGGCACGGGTGGTCAAGAATAAAATTGCTCCTCCATTCCGTCAGGCCGAGTTTGATATTATGTTTAATCGCGGGATAAGTGTTGAAGGCGACCTGATCGAACTGGCTGTTAATGAAGAGATTATGGAAAGAAGTGGTGCTTTTTTGCGCTATGGTGATATTACTGTTGGGCGGGGAATGGAAAAGGCCCGCGAGTTCCTGGCCGAAAACCCTGATATCAGCCGGGAGCTGCGCGAAAAAATATTGTCCGCACACGGCATTGCGTCATCAAAAGCGGATTCTGTCGAAAAGAAAAGTAAATCCGAACCATTGAAGCCCGTCTTAAAAAAGAACGCAAAATAATAATATAGTGCTCACGATTGAATTTTCCCGTTAGTACGTGGGTAAATAACCTTACGACAAGATATTATGGTTTTTCTCGCGGGAATTCCCATACGCGGTGCGTATACATTGATAAAAGGTTCTCGCAGAATGCGAGATAATTTCATAGGCCGACTGTGCGGAGCCGATTGACCAACAATGAATCCAAGCAGGACAAACTCACTTACCGTATTATTGGCTGTCTGTGGTCTGGTAGCTGCTGTAACATTTGTACAGCAGTATAACAGATTGCTGAAAAGCAATAACACGGATATATGGTATGAGCATTATGGTTACGTAGTAGAGCGGGTGAGTAAATCGGTAGTGGCTCTCGAAGCGGAATTGGAAGGAGCCGGGGACAACATTATAGGGCAAAATTGCGGCAGTGGTTTTATAATTGATTCCGCCGGGTACATCGTTACGAATGAACATGTGATCCAACAGAGCCGACGCATCAGGATTATTCTGCCGGATAAACGTCAATATATTGCCGTTGTTGTGGCGGCCGACTCTTTTGCCGATCTGGCTGTTTTAAAAATCGAAGCGGATGGCCTGACGGCCTTGCATTTCGGCCCGGTGGATATGCTCACTCCGGGTCAGATAGTGATAGCAATGGGTAATCCACTGGGTACCGCTGCTGACGGCAGAGCCGTGGCCACCTTCGGTCATATCAACAGGCTTAACCAGAATCTGCGTTCAGCACAGGACAATGAAAAAAACCGTACTTACCACAACCTGATTCAAACCAGCGCCATTACACTGCCGGGTAACAGCGGGGGGCCGTTAGTCAATACGATGGGACAGGTTGTTGGTATTATTACCGCCGTGGCGGGGCTGGAGCATCAGTTTGGTTTTGCCATCACCCTGGACAGCGGGATAATAGACAAAATTGAGAAGCTCAAACAGGGACAGACTATTGCTTACCCGTGTTTAGGAGTGAACCTGGCATTTGCGGTTGATCAGAACACTCAGGAGCGACTCGGACTAA
>DAOWIP010000264.1 GCA_030640865.1 Sedimentisphaerales bacterium
AGTTGGTCAGCGGACGCATCGGCTCAGGTATAATGATTGTACTGTCTGATTTTCTCTTTAAGGAAGGGTTCGACCCGGGCCTGCGACGCCTCATCAGCCGTCGCTACGACCTGTACGTTATCCAGGCACTGTCTCCTCAGGAGCTTTCGCCCGAGTTGACCGGCGACTTGAAACTGGTGGACATAGAAGACGCCGACACCGCCGAAATCACCATAAGCGCCGCCCTGTTGAAATACTACAAACGAAACCTTAACGCTTATTGTAATGAAATAAAGGATTTCTGCGCCCGGCGCGGAGCGACTTATGTGCTTGCCAATTCCGCCGACCCCGTGGAATCACTGATGTTAAATTATTTACGCAGAATCCGATTGCTTCGTTAAATTTGACACTGGCGTCAATTTTAGGATTTATTTGATGGAATGGCTTACTCCTGTGACAGCTCTTTATGCCGGCGCGGCAGCCATACCGCTGTTGCTGCTGATGTATTTCCTGAAACTTAAACGCGCCGAACAAATTGTGTCCAGCACCTTGTTATGGAAGCGAGCCGTCCAGGACCTGCAGGTGAACGCGCCATTTCAGAAGATAAAACGAAATCTGCTTTTCCTGCTGCAATTATTGCTGCTTTTGGCCGTTTTACTGGCCTTGTCCGGACCGGTTTTATTAATGACAGCCGGTCCCGCCCGACGTTACGTATTATTGATTGATCGATCCGCCAGCATGAACACCATCGACGTCGAGACGAATCGATCTCAAAAACAACAAAGCCGCCTGGACGCCGCCAAAAAACAGGCGAAGGTGTTCATCGAGTCGCTGCGCAATAAAGCACTCTTTTCCCTGCAGGATGAGTCCGACCAGGCGATGGTCATTGCCTGTGATAATCATGCCAGGATAATGTGCAATTTCACTTCCGACAAACGCCAACTCCTTTCCGCCATCGAGGCCGTAACGCCGAGTGACGGCGGCTCCTCTATATCCGAAGCTGTTATGGTGGCCCGCGCCTTCGCCAAATCACCCGGAGAAGAGACCAATAATCGAAGTGCCCGGAACCCGGCCCAATTAGTATTGTTCAGCGACGGACGAATTCAGGATGTCGATCAGATTGCCCTCGGTCCTGATGAAATGATTTTCAACTGTATCGGTAAATCAACGGAGAACATAGCGATAATAGCTATGCAGGCGCGTAGATCGTTTGAAAATCCTGATGAGTTGAACGTATTCGCCACCCTGGCCAATTATGACACAAAAAAAGCGACAATTGACGTGCAGCTCAGTATAAACAATGACGTGCAGGCAATAAAAACGGTAACTGTTCCGCCGCGAAAGACGCAAAACAACTCGGCCGACCAACCCGGCAGGGTGGCGGTAACATTCACCCTGACTTACGCAAGGGACGGAGTGCTCGAAGTAAGACAGTTACAGCCCGACTGCCTAACCTGTGATGACGCTGCCTGGGCCATTTTGTCACCCCCTAAAAGGCTTTCGGTTTTACTGGTCAGCGCAGGCAATATAGTGCTGGAGACGGCATTAAAGGCCTGTCCGCTGGCACGGCTGGAAACCCGTTCACCCGCTGAATTTGACGCGATGGATCACTCCGCAATGAGTGTCGAGCAACCTTACGATGTCATTGTGCTTGACAACTATGTGTCCAGTCAACTGCCGAGGTGCAGCTATCTTGTCTTCGGCCGACCTCCGGCGGGGATCGATGTGTCAATCACTAAACAACTCGAAAATCAGGTCGTAATAGATTGGCGTTCGAGGCATCCGATATTGAAATACATCAACCTGATTAACTTATTTGCCGCGAAATGTAATAAGATGATATTGCCTCGAGACGCTGATGTGCTCGCGGAGTTTAATGAGTCACCGGCTCTGGCCCTGGTGCGTCGCGGCGGCAATGTCTATCTGCTTGCCGGTTTTGACATCCTTCAGACAAATTGGCCTTTCGAGCCGGGCTTCGTCTTGTTCTGCTACAACGCAACTAACTTCCTCGGTGCGCAATCCGGAGCGAGCCAATTAACTGATTTGCAGGTCGGCCAACCACTCATTGTTGAAGGGCTTCCCGGCGGGATTATGGCCCAAATTAGTGGGCCGGGTTTGTCGGATAAAACAATCAAAGCCAACCCTGCTGGGGTAATACGTTTTCCCGGCACTAATCGGGTCGGTATTTATAGTCTTGAAATCCACGACCAACCAATCAGGTTGTTTAGCGTCAACCTCTTGGCTGACCGGGAAAGTAACATCGAGCCTGTCCGGGAAATGACTCTGTCGGGTCAAATACTCGAAGCCCGTGCCGACTCCATTACCAAAACGAATATACCTGCTTGGCCGTACCTGGTGCTCCTGACACTACTGCTTGCCTGTTTAGAATGGTTAATATATAATTCCAAAATCCGACTAAAATAGTAAACGTATAGGTATTTGTATTAGCCACAGGCTTGTCCCCGCGAAGGCTGGGAGGTATCAGAGGATCGTGCCATAGGCAGATTCGCTTGTAGCGAACTCAGAGAAAAGAAATTATGGTAACTATTCAGCCGTGTGCAATAGATGGATTTTCTCATTAACACCGGACTTCAGTCCGGTGCCGGAGGTCTCGCCGACCGCTTCTTCCAACCGTTTTAACGGTTTTTTGCATATGGCTGAATAGTTACGAAATTATAAATCTCTGTGAACTCGGTGTTCTCTGTGGCAAAAAAGTTCCGCCGAAGGCGGTTAATTTAATTGTATAGACCATATTGAACGACCGGCTCCGTGGTCGTAAAAGTCGTCATGAGCCGATTAT
>DAOWIP010000062.1 GCA_030640865.1 Sedimentisphaerales bacterium
AAAGCGACATTTGTGCCCGCTCTCCATATCGATATGCCATGATAAGACCTCCTTGTCTGTTGTTGTCTTAATACCAGTTGCATTGTAACATATCGGGTAGTAAAATAAACAAATTACTATTATTAATTGCGACACAGCCTGAACGCCCTGGGTAGAAAAAACAATATATATTTTTACGCCCTGAAGGGGCAAAATATCATTGTAATTAAGTAAATGTGGGGTTATCATATAGCACTGTGAAAGTATGAAATGTAATCGTACGTGAACAAACGGTTTTTAAATGAAATACCTGGTAATTTTAGAGCAGACCAAAACCGGTTATTCGGCATATTCTCCGGATTTGCCCGGCTGTGTCGCTACCGGAGTTTCTCGCGATGATGCAGAGGGACGCATGAAGGAAGCTATTGCCTTCCATTTGGATGGCCTACATCAGGAAGGCATGGAAATCCCTCAACCTCACAGTCTCTCAACTTACCTTGATGTTTCTGCGTAAATGTATCGCAGCCGTCCCGGCTGCTTCTTTAACCTTTACTCTAAAAGGAGTCTTTAGAAAATGGCAAAAGCGGATATCGGCCTGGTCGGCCAGGCGGTAATGGGTGAAAACTTAATCCTTAATATGGAAAGCAAGGGCTTTACTGTCGCTTGTTTCAATCGTACCGTTTCGAAAGTGGACGATTTTCTCAACGATCGCGCCAAGGGCAAGAACATCATCGGGACTCATTCTATCGAGGAATTCTGCGCCGCCCTTGAACGGCCCCGCAAGATAATGCTGATGGTCAAGGCCGGCGCTGCCGTCGATGCCTTTATCGACATGGTCCTGCCCCACCTTGAAGACGGCGATATTATTATTGACGGCGGTAACTCACATTTTCCGGACACCATCCGCCGTACGGAGTATGTCGAAAGCAAGGGCAAACTTTATATCGGCACCGGTGTTTCCGGCGGTGAAGAAGGTGCGCTGCTCGGCCCTTCGATTATGCCCGGCGGTTCGCCAAAAGCCTGGGAAAGCGTCAAGCCCATCTTCCAGAAAATTGCCGCCCAAACCGACGACGGCCAGCCTTGTTGTGAATGGGTCGGCGAAAACGGCGCGGGCCACTTCGTCAAAATGGTACACAACGGCATCGAGTACGGTGATATGCAGATGATCTGCGAGACCTATCAGATGATGAAAGAGGGTCTCGGCATGAGCAACAAGGAAATGCACGAGGTCTTTACCGAGTGGAACGAAGGCGAACTGGACTCATATCTTATTGAGATAACACGCGACATACTTGGCTATAAGGATGAAGACGGTAACGAGGTCATCGACCTTATCCTCGACACCGCCGGCCAGAAGGGCACTGGAAAATGGACCGCGATTGCCGCCCTCGACCTCGGCCAACCGCTTACGCTTATCGGGGAAGCCGTTTTTTCCCGTTGCCTCTCCGCGCTCAAGGACGAACGTTCTGGCGCGTCTAAAATCCTTTCCGGCCCAAAGGTACAGTTCCAGGCCGACAAGAAGGCCTTTGTCAACGACCTGCGTCAGGCCCTTTATGCCTCCAAGATCATCAGTTACGCTCAGGGCTATCAGCTTATGCGTGCCGCCGCGAAGGAATACAACTGGAATCTCAACAATGGTGGTATTGCCCTGATGTGGCGTGGCGGGTGCATTATCCGCTCGGTCTTTCTTGGCAAGATCAAGGACGCCTTCGACAAAAACCCCGATCTTGAAAACTTACTGCTCGATGCGTTCTTCAGGGAAGCGGTCGAGGCAGCCCAGCCCGCTTGGCGTCGGGTAGCCATGACAGCTATCGAGATGGGCATCCCAATGCCTGCGATGGGCACGGCACTTGCTTTTTATGACGGTTATCGTCACGAACGGCTGCCCGCTAATCTGCTGCAGGCTCAGCGGGACTATTTCGGCGCCCATACTTACGAACGGGTTGACAAGCCACGAGGTGAGTTTTTTCACACCAATTGGACCGGACATGGTGGTTCCACAGCCGCGTCAACATACATAGCTTAATAGTTGTGTGGCCTGTCAGGTACAGAAACTTATTTGGCTCCTCATAAGAATCTGTACATGTATATTGACGCCAGCGTCAAAAGTTCAGCTCGACCGTGATGCCAGGCTGGGATCGCAATAAATAAGTTGTGGGTTGTGGGTGGTGAGAAAAACAGAAGATATGCCCAACGGGTATCATTCAGGATCGGTATAATGGTCGTTCGGTACTTTTGGCGGAAATGTCAATTTATAAAAATGTATAAAAAAATTAAATTATACGCATCGCGTATGGGAATTCCCGCGAGCGAAACTATGACATATTGTCGTAAGGCTACTTACCCGCGTACTAACTGAAAAATTCGATCGGGAGCACTATAACCGTATTCGGTGGTACTTTTTTGCCATAGAGAACACCGAATTTACATTGCTTTTACTAAAAGAGCTATTAGAATGTGATAATATTGTCCCCGTGGCACAATTGGATAGCGCGTTGGCCTCCGAAGCCAAAGGTTGTGGGTTCGAATCCCGCCGGGGACGTTTTTTCTCTTAATGAATTATAAGGTTTTATCTGTAAATTAAGTTTGTAACGCTTGGGAGTTGAACTCACAGAGTAAATCATTGATGGAACGACGAGAATTCATCAAAACGACTCTCGGCAGCATATTTTTTGGCAGCTTAGGTTGTTCTCTGAATGCGGTGCCGTCTTACGGAAAGCAAAAAGATAAGCGTCCAAATATCCTGTGGATTATGATGGATGACTGTCGGGCTGACGCCGTGGGCTGTTACGGCAAACCATGGGTCAAGACACCCAACATGGATGCCATCGCACAACAGGGAACTCGTTTCCAGACAGCGATCGTGCAGAATCCGGTATGCGTTCCATCGAGGACCTCGATGAAAACAGGGCATTACCCATACGAATTCGGCATTATGGCTATGGGTAAGCCGCCCACTATCCCGGAACCTTACATCAACCAACACAAGATCGACACAATTAAAAAGACCCCGACTCTTTTGGACTATTGGAAACAAGTTGGGATACCCACGGTCAACGTCGGCAAGATTCATGCTTTTAGAGAGGTCTGGACCCGCTGGGGCGAGAAGCAGGCTCTGATTGATGTTTTCGGTGATACTCGAGAGAAAAAGGACCAAAAAAGATTCGAACAATTTTCTCAAAACAACCCCTACCCAACCGTGAAAACCAAGACTCATCAATGGATGATAGGTGGCGTTGTTCCGGTTGAGCCTGAAGAGACCCAGACCTGGAGGCTGGGTGATCTGGCGGTCAAGACCCTGATGGAGTTGTCTGCCTCGGACCAGCCCTTTTTCCTGCGTGTGTCCTTTCACGCCCCGCACGTACCCTGTCGGGTTCCGAAATCGTATATGATTGATCCTAAAACCATTAACCTGCCCCTTCCGGATGAAACGGAACTGAAGAGTAAGCCCCGTTTTGAGAGAGAATGCCTCCAGGTTTACGCTGGCGGTCTCGACCTGAATCGAGAACAGATCGACACCTGTCGGGGCACATATTATGGTATGGTCTCGCTGGTTGATGACCAGGTGGGAAGACTCGTCGAGGTGCTCAGGAAAACCGGTAAATTGAAAAATACCATCATCGCCGTCAATGCCGATCAGGGCTTTCAACTGGGCGAACATGGCCTTTGGAAGAA
This sequence comes from Sedimentisphaerales bacterium, assembly GCA_030640865.1. GTDB lineage: Bacteria > Planctomycetota > Phycisphaerae > Sedimentisphaerales > SM23-30 > DAOVXR01. The sequence goes on from DAOWIP010000062.1 coordinate 3,655, forward strand.
AAGAGTTTTTTATGAGCAAAATGTATGCGTTCCATTCATTATTAGCTGTCCGCGGCTGCTCCCTGCAAATAAAGTTATCGACGAGCCGGTTGAAATGGTGGATTTTCTGCCGACACTGATGGACCTTTCCGGCCTGAAGCCGCCCGATTCCATACGCGGCCGCAGCCTGATGCCGCTTATTCGCGGTGAGGTAAAAAAATGGAGAGAAGCGTGCTTTTGTGAGATCGATCACAGCCGATCAATGTATGATGAGCTGCGCCGTGGAACAGGCCGCCGTGTAATGGTGCGGACGAAAGAATGGAAATTGATTTTCTTTATGGATAAGCGTGTCGCGGATAAAGACGGAGCTTTGTATAACCTTATAAATGATCCTGACGAAAGAGAAAACCTGTACGGCAAACCGAAATACAAAAATATTGTAAAGTACCTGGAAGGGCTGGCGGATGATTGGGACAGAAAAATCTGATTATGGTATTCAAATGAAAAATAACCGCTTTTATGTACTGTTAGTTGTTATTGTTGTTGTACAAAGTCTCTCCGCGACAGCTTCTCCCAACGCTGAATACAACCGCGGCGCAAATGCTCAGATTGTGTTGGCTGCGCCGGACCTCTTCTCCGCTCAGGCGGTCTCGTCGAATCGTATCGATCTGAGGTGGCGCGACAACAGCGCAAACGAGCAGGGCTTCAGTATTCGATGGGGTACATCGCCGGATAGTCCGCCCAACGAAATTCTCGTCGAAAAGAATACCACAACTTATTCGCATACCGCTCTGAGTCCGGATACGACTTACTATTACAAGATCAACGCGCGGCACAGGTTGGGTAATTCTTCATATAGCCTGACAGTAACCGACACCACCCTGTGCTCGCCCGGTATGGAGCGGATCATTGTTGACGATGCCACCAATGGCGGCCCGCTGAAACTGGGATACTCCGAGAAAGGGACGGATTGGGGCAATTCCGGGTCCGACACGCAATATAACGGAGGGTCCCGTGTTACGTTAAACGAAGGCGACAGTGCTATATGGAAGGCTGATCTGGCAGGCGGCGAATACGAGGTTTATATACGATGGACCAGCAGGGAAAAATTTAATCGCGATCGGTGTGCAAACTACTACTTCTTCGATAGTAGTGGTGAAAGACTTACGCACAAGGTCGTCAATCAAAATGATATGAGCAAGGTCGGCAAGTGGAATCTGCTGGGGACATACGTCATCAAAACCGGAACAGCAAGAGTTGAACTGCATCGTACTAAAACTCGAGGCGCCACCTCGGCCGATGCCGCAAAATGGCTTCGTATAGGCGACGGCGGCGTGCCCCAGGCCCCGATCGTACAGATTTTGGCTCCAGATTACGGTGCCAGGTTTGTGGAAGGCGAAAATATTACCATCAGGGCGGCTGCCTTTGACGGGGATGGAAGTGTAACCAGAGTGGAATTCTATAGGGACACTGTGAAACTCGAACAAGACACCGCTTCGCCATACACGTATATATGGAAAAACGCGCCGATCGGAACCTATCTCCTGACAGTCAGGGCGTATGACAATGTCGGCACAGTCAGGGTATCGCTCCCGGTGAAAATCGCCGTTCAATCAGCCTCACAACAGGAAGTGATTATTGTTGATAACGGGTTCACACCCAAAGACCAGGGGCAATTCGTTAAAACCGGAGCATGGAGCGGTTCGGAGTGCTCGGACGGATATGCCGGAGGCTCCGAGGCCATAAATATCGAGGGAGCCAAAGCTGAATGGAGGGGATATGTAACTGGTGGTACATACCAGATTTCCGCCTGGTGGAGTGCCATTAAAAAAGACGGAGATATCCACAATCGCAGCAAAAATACCAGGTTTCGTATTTACGACAGCGACGGAACACTTCTGCGAACGGTTACTGTCGATCAAAGGGCCAGTCACGGCAGTTGGTATCCGCTTGGCCGGTATGTTATCGCCCCGGGAACAGCAAAAGTAGCCATTTGCTACCACTCGGATACGAATGGTTACATGGTAGCCGATGCCGTGCGATGGATGAGAGTTGATGCCGGGGTGCCCCCCCTTTGATTGAACGATGATAAATTGGGTGGCACCTTTCTGTATTTCAGAGAGGTGCTCCTGTATAATCCTCGGCATGGAACCCAGTGAAATTATATTGAGCACTATAAAAAATCGTTCACCTTCATAATTGGACAAGCGGTAATTTTTTCATTAATCGGCCAGGCTTCTTCCCCCGGATAGACGATTAATAATTTATGAAGTTTTAATGAATCAATTGCGATCGACATGGATTTTGTTTTATCCGGTGCCTCGCTGAATTTGAGTTCAATTCCATACCGCAGACCATTAAGAACAAAAAACATATCCAGCTCGGCTCCGCTATATGTTGCCCAGTAATAAGCCTGCGAAGGCCTTATTGTTCGCAGTATCTGCTCTATGGCAAAGCCTTCCCACGACGCGACAACCTGTGGATGCCCCGTAACAGCATATAAGGCCTGCAGATCAAGCAAACTGTGCAACAGACCGGTATCACGGAAATAGATTTTAGGTGACTTTACCTGTCGTTTGCGGATATTTTCGTGCCAGGGCTGAAGCTGCCGAATCATATATGTTTCTGTAAGAATATCCAGATAAGAACGAACAGTCTTGTCATTAACGCCCATCGCGGATGCTATCCGTGAAGCGTTCCACACCTGGCCGTGATAATGAGCAATCATCGTCCAGAATCTTCGGACAGCCTGAGCGGGAATATTTATACCAAGTTGAGGTATATCTCGCTGTAAAAAGGTGCGAATAAAACCTTCCCGCCAGACAAAACTGTCCTGATCGCTATCTGCCAGATACGAACGCGGAAAGCCGCCGCGTACCCAAAGACTCTGCCAAACCTCCGCCCCAAGCTCTGTCAAATCAAAGCCTGACATATCGACAAACTCGATACGTCCGGCCAGAGTTTCTGATACATTCCTGATGATGTCCGGTGATGCGCTCCCAAGAATGAGAAACCTGCATTGATTCTCAGGTTTATCCACGACAACCCTCAAAACCGAAAATAGCTCGGGCAGGATTTGTATCTCATCGATAATGACAAGGCCTGATAGTGAAGCGAGCATCATTTCCGGATTCGCAAGCCTGCGTATATCAGTCTGGCTCTCAAGGTCAAAGTATGTGCTCGGTTCCTGAACACTGATCATTCTTGCCAGTGTTGTTTTGCCGCACTGTCGCGGCCCAAGTAAGGCTACTATCGGCGACCGTTTAAGGGCGGTTGAAACTTGACTTATATAGGCTTTGCGATTTATCATAATTACTATTATACCTTTAATACTCGGAATGTCAATACGAATATTAAAGGTATAATATCTGTCCTTTTACAAATAGTTATACGCACCGCATATGGGAATTCCCGCGAGCAAAACCATAACATATTGTTGTAAGGAAACGAGTACACCAGTTTCCGCATACTAACGGGAAAATTCAATCGTGAGCACTATACATAAGAGGCTGTTGATTTTTGCGTCAAGGCATTATATCATAAGGAGTTCTGGATTATCGGCCTTGAAAACACCGATATATGGTGTATCGCAGCCGTCTCGGCAGCATTGGTGTACTGAACCGCAAAATGTATCAATCGGAATAATGAATTATGACTGAAACGCGACCGAATAATTACGATTTTTCCACTATCGAAAAGAATTGGCAACAATATTGGCAAACCAACAAAACATTTGCTGTTACAGAAAACCCGGACAAACCCAAGTATTACGTGCTTGATATGTTCCCCTACCCTTCCGGCGACGGCCTGCACGTTGGACACCCGGAAGGTTATACGGCGAGCGACATCGTTGCCCGGTATAAACGTATGAAGGGTTTTAATGTCCTGCATCCGATGGGTTATGATGCCTTTGGTCTGCCGGCTGAACAATACGCCGTCAAAACGGGTACTCATCCGCGTATCACCACCGAAAATAATGTCAACAAAATCCGTAGTCAGATCAAACAGCTCGGTTTCAGTTACGATTGGGACCGCGAAGTCAACACTACCGATCCGGGTTATTACAAATGGACTCAGTGGATTTTCCTGAAATTATTTAACAGCTATTATGACCACGTCGAAAACCGTGCCATGCCTATCGACGATCTCGTTCGTCGGCTCGAGTCGGGCGAACTGGTGGTAACATTTGACAATAGGTATCTTGAGGTGCCGGTATCGGGCGCTATGGCGGCTATCGGTGGTATTGATGTCGGCGCTCGCAAGTGGCACGAACTGACAGCGCAAGAACAAAGGGACTCCCTGTCTGAATATCGTTTGGCTTATCAGGCCGAGGTAGCTGTCAACTGGTGCCCGGAATTAGGGACCGTATTGGCCAATGAGGAGGTAATCGGGGGCGTCAGTGAACGCGGCGAACATCCGGTTATTCGCAAGCCTATGCGTCAGTGGATGCTACGCATTACCGCCTACGCCGAACGACTACTGTCGGACCTTGAGGGGCTGGACTGGTCCAACGGGATAAAAAAATTACAACAGGACTGGGTCGGCAAAAGTGTCGGTGCCGACGTCGATTTTACCGTAGTGGGTTATGACGAGACAATCCGTGTTTTCACCACGCGGCCCGACACGCTTTTCGGCGCGACTTATATGGTATTGGCACCGGAGCATCCGCTGGTGGATGTGATTGTAACTTCTGAGAAAAAAAGCGAAATAGATAAGTATCGTGAGGAGGCCGCCCGCAAGAGCGACCTCGACCGTACCGATCTGGCAAAGGAGAAAACCGGTGTCTTCACCGGCGCATACGCGATCAATCCGGTGAACGATAAAAAGATACCGATATGGATCAGCGATTACGTACTTATCAGCTACGGCACCGGCGCTATAATGGCCGTCCCGGCCCATGATACTCGCGACTTCGAGTTCGCCAAAAAATTCAACCTGTCGATTACTGCAGTTGTGGAACCGCCTCTGGCCTGGCTGCGTGAGCAGGCAATAAATCGTGGCTTCGATCAGGGATACGCTCAAGACCACCACGCCGCCGATTTGCTTAACAGACTCTCACAAGCCGCCGATGAAAACGTTTTCCCTGACGAGCTTATATTAGAGTTATATAATTCATATAAGAATAACCCCGGAATATTCGCTGATGCTTTTACCAACTTGGGCGCCGCGATCAATTCGGGTGATTTCAACGGCCAGCCTACAGAAGAGTTCCAAAAAAACATCACTGTCTGGCTTCAGGAAAATGGACTCGGTAAGGCGTCAATTAACTATAAGTTGCGTGACTGGCTTTTCAGTCGTCAGCGATACTGGGGCGAGCCGTTTCCTATCGTGCATCTCGAAGACGGCTCGATAGTGGCGTTGGACGAAAGCGAACTGCCTTTGACCCTGCCGGAAGTGGAGAGCTATAAACCTGCCGGCAGCGGCGAATCGCCACTGGCCAATATCGACGATTGGCTCAACGTTACTTACCGGGGTCAAAAGGGCCGGCGTGAAACCAACACGATGCCCCAGTGGGCCGGTAGCTGCTGGTATTACCTGCGTTATATCGACGCCCTCAACGAGCAGGCGCCCTTTGACAAGGAAAAGGAAAAATACTGGATGCCGGTCGATCTGTACGTTGGCGGAGCAGAGCATGCCGTTCTGCACCTGCTATACGCGCGTTTCTGGCACAAGCTGCTTTACGACCTCGGCTGGGTCAGTACGAAAGAACCGTTCCAAAAATTAGTTAATCAGGGCATGATACTCGGCAACGATGGCCAGAAGATGAGCAAGAGCCGCGGTAATGTCGTCAATCCCGACGCGGTAATTGAACGGTACGGCGCCGATTCAATGCGGCTGTACGAAATGTTTATGGGCCCGCTCGACGCCGTTAAGCCCTGGAATACGCAGGGTGTCGAGGGAGTGTATCGTTTTCTACAAAAGGTCTGGCGGCTGATTGTCGGCGATGACGGTAATCTACAGTCTGCCGTTGTGGCGGATCCGGCGCAGGATGAATCCTTACGCCTGTTACACAAGACCATCAAAAAAGTTACAAATGACATAGAGAATATGGCTTTTAACACCGCCATTTCTCAGATGATGATATTCGTCAATGAATACTCACGTCTGCCGCGGATAAGTAAAAAAGCTATGGAGTCATTTGTGATTTTACTATCGCCTTTCGCTCCGCATATTGCCGAGGAACTTTGGCAGCGGTTGGGTCATAGCGGCACAATAACATATCAGCCCTGGCCCGAATTTGACGAGGGCCTTACCAAAGACCCGGAGGTGGAGTTGGCTATACAGGTCAACGGTAAGGTCCGAGATCGGCTGACCTTTTCCGCTGATGCCGACGAAGAGACTATCAAAGAAAAAGCTCTGGCCTGCGAGCGGGTTCAGGAACTGCTCGAAGGCAAAAGTGTGCGCAAGGTTATCGTCATTAAAAACCGCCTGGTCAATATAGTTATCGGTTGAGTTTTTTCCGGTTGAAAATCAGCAGAATAAAACGCGCATAAGTTCTTATTTTTCATTCCGGAAAATTGATGTAAGTTCTTATTTTGCGTAGAAAATCGAATTTCAACTTTTGTCAATTAATGCCCGAATTTGGCTCAAAAACCATTTGTTTGGTTAAAAAATCAGAGGCGGCGAAAAAATGAGCGTAAAAAATTAACAGTTTTCGACAGTTCCGGCCGTAATCCGGCAAAATACCAACCGTTTTTGAGCATAATCAAAATTCGCAAAAAAACGTCGAAACACCCAATGCCAAAAGCCGAAAAGTCGGTAAAAATGAACCGCACATTTCGCGGATTTCGCAAAAAAGAAAGTTGTGAGAAAGAGAGAATCGTGAACCACGAAATATCTTGCCATAGGCAAATTCGCCTTTGGCGAACACGAAAAAAAAGAAGAAGACAGAAGAAAATTTAAACAGAAGATAACGAAGGCAGCGAAGAAGAAAAAAAGGTTTGCCTGCCCCCTTTAATTGACCAAATTAATATTATAGAGAGACAGAAATTCTGCCAACACCTAAATCAAAAGCCTGACCCCTTTTCTTCCTTTTCTCCTATTTTTCATAATATCATCCCACACATAACGTTAACATCACCCGCTTTTGAAGCGGCGAAGCCGCGGAAAAGGTTGGGTGGATGAAATTGTTATATGAAAACATTTTTATCACCACTGATTTATCAGGGCTAAAACCCAAAAAACTATTGTCATCAATACAAAAAATTGTATAGCCCACTTGGCTGGCCGAAGTCGAAAACGTGGATAATCAGGCAGACTTGTGTATTGTTCGAACTCAATTTCTCCTTCAAGCTTTACAGCTCTTTTAAAGCAATGAGTCCACATATATAAAGCACTTTGTATTTTTATTGCAAAAAGAACACTTAGACCCAAAGCAAAAAGCTTTGCGCCCAGATCTTCATAAAAGCCTGCCCGAATGTCCGAACCGAACACTAAAGTAGCTACTGCGCCATTTATTGCCACAAGTACAGCCAACAAGGTTACCTGATGATTCCCATAGTGACGCATGTTGTTACTACAATCTAAATATTCTTGAATTTTGTTTTGCATATTGATCATATAACGACAAAATCAGCCGCCATTAGCGGTCGGCTGGATTTACTTGTTATGAGTTTTTATAATCCCTGTTGAATAGCGTTTACTAAGGTTTATGAGTTTTCTGTTTCGCTTTTGCAGGCTCACTCGAACATCATCCCAATCCAATAGCAACGGTATAGATGCAATCTGTTTATGACCATCCCGTTTACATGCACTTAGCCCTACTAAACTATCGCTGTATTTTTCCAAATATCTTCGGTGAGCATCTTCGATCAGTTTTCGGCTACAACCCGTAGACTCGGCAATCATATTCCGAGCAGAATCGTGAACACGACTTATTGATTCAATATAGCTCCTCGTTGCTGCTTTGAGATATACTTTATCATCCATCTCAGCTAAGACACTCTTTTTCATCTTCTTATCTTCTTCAAGGTAAGAGCGTTGGGAGGCAAGTTCTATTGAATATTCCATCAAACCGTCATCCTCCAATGATGTCCAACGACTGCTTTGTTGAGTCCAATGCACCGGAATACCTCGGTGTTGGACGTAATTCCTCAAAGCCTCCATAAATCGATAGTATTGGTTTTCGTCATACTCTTTCGAAAAAAGCCTTTTTACATCATCTTTGGTATTTAGGTTATCATCTAAACATTCTGTGACATTCTGATTCAATTGATCTACGTATAATCGAACAGCAGTAAGCAGGTTTACCAACTTAACATTTAAACCAAGACGAACCTTGAAAAAATCTGAGTAGTCAAGATGCTCACGAATCATATATTTGGTCGTGGCATTCAGCATTTCTTGTTCAAAGTCTAAATAGTTCGAAATGACGATTTCATACTTTTCTTCTATTTCGAGAGCATTTGATAGAGTGTTTCGAGCCTTTTGAAGCTCAAAGTACTCTGACTCTGAAATTTCAATTTCAGGAACATTTCCCAGTACGGCTTTACTAATTATGTATTTCATGACTCATAACAAGTTATTATATGTTTTTATCGTTAATATTCAAATGTTATCAAAATTTTTTCAGTTGACAAGGAATTAAAGAGGAACTTAACTACCACCGGCTAAAGCCGGGGGCGTAAATAGCGTATAAATGGTAAATAGGGGACAGTCACCTATTTATGAAGGAAGGGGAAATAGGTGATTGTCCCTATTTTGAGTCCAAAAAAAAAGGTCGCCGTAAGTAATGTCACGACGACCCTGAGCTAATGGATCCCTGACGCCGCCCTTTATAGACGCTTTCGCGTCTGCCTCCAAGCGATGCCGGGCCTAAACAGTCAATTTATAGCAAATTTGTCCTGGCTTTTTTCTTTCTTTTCCTCTTCGTTTTCTTTTGTTTTATTTTCTCTAATGAACAATAGACAGGCTCTCATCAACACACTGGATAAGCTGTTGAATATCGAATGGCTTACACAAATAGTCGTCAAAACCCTGTTGGAGAAGGGCTTGGCCTTCCCCTTCGGTCAGGGCTGAAGTAATTGCGATAATACGGGTACTCTGCAGTTCCGAGGTCTCCCGGATAACATGACAAATCCGCTGCGGGTTGATATCTTCCAGCATAATATCCATAAAAATGACATGAGGATGGAACTGTTCAGCGATTAACCCCGCGTCAAACCCGCACTCAGCAGTTCTGACTTCGTAGCGACCGTCTTTTTCCAACGCTTCTTTTATCAGGTTATTTCTTTCCTCTTCATTATCGACCAGTAGCACCCGCATAGTGCCTCCGTCCAGTCCGTTCAGGGGAATCCCGTGCGCTCGCATAAAACGCACAAGTTGCGAAAGAGGAATTCGTCGATCTTTACTGCCCGGTATGCGATAACCGCGCAACTGGCCCGAATCAAACCATTTCGATACGGTCCGCGGTGCGACGTTACAGATTTTCGCTACTTGTCCGGTCGTTAATACGTCTTTTTTCTTTTCCATAGCTCACCGTTTCGATTCAGGCTGATTATAACCCGAATTTTTTGCCCCAAAAAGTTTTCTGCCCCAATTTGAGTTTTCAGTCCCTCAAATACTTTTCTCCTTCCACAAAATACGACGTCAAATCACAATTTTTATTTCGATTCAACACTACATATCTCGGTTGTTCCGAACGTCAAATTAACAGGATAAATCCCTCTTTTATTGACGATATCGTTAAAAGTCCGAAAAACGAATAAAAACTCGCGTTCCTGCCTCAATAATCAGGACATATTGAACTTTTGACGCCGGCGTTTTTTATCAAAACAATATTCAGCATCCGATAACTCTAAACGGACAATGCCTTACAATTTCTCTATAAGATTATTAGCCTTGCCGGCGGAAAAGGCAAATTAGACACCAGTATCAAAAGTTCAGTTCAACCGTGATGTCAGGCTGGGATCGCAATAAATAAGTTGTGAGTTGTGGGTGGTGAGTTGTGAGAAAGACAGAAGATATACCCAATGGGTATCATTCAGGATCGTACTAATGCTCGGTCGGCACTGTTGGCGGAGACATCAAAAAAAAGGTATTATTCCGCCCCTTCGGCCCTTCGGCTACGCTCAGGGCTTCTGCTTTATCAGGGCAGGCTCTTTCAGGGCTAAAAGAGAAGAGTCCCCCGATTTTACATCGGGGGCTAATCAGACAGCATGGGCTAAAGGCCATCCAAGACTGAAAAACCGTTGAAAACGGTTAAGAATGGTTTGTTCGACAA
>DAOWIP010000106.1 GCA_030640865.1 Sedimentisphaerales bacterium
GAGTAGTGTGGAAATCCTTCTTTGTAGCCGTACTTCTCCAGTGATTTACCCAGGGCCATTTTCCAGTGCATCGGAATCGGCAGATAGTGGACATTCCGCTCCTCGAAGTCAAATGTCTGCATAACTCGCTGACCGGTCAGCCTTAATCGGCTCGTATTTGCTGACGGCTTACTGGTCGGCCCGATCAACCCGCCTGGCTCATCAACGCCCGCCGCCGTTGCCTGCCAAGCCATAAACGGAACCAACGCTACAATAAACAACCACTTAAACAATTTTGTTCTTCCTATACTTGAAACTTTTCCGCATTGTCGATTTCTATTCTCTTATAGGACTTAAAATATCATCGGTCAAACAATCCCTAAACGCTGAATTTCCGCCAATTTAATAATGCGTCGCAATCTGACATTTTGGCCGACTTTTCTGAAACGACCGATAATAAAAAAATAAATTTTCAGTACTGAAAATAATAAAAACACTTGGCAAGAACGAACAGATCGAGTTATAATTGATTAGTGACACTTGCTGTTTATTACAGATTACTTTTTATTTATTTTCAGGGAAACAGATGAAATTTCCACAGATTACTCAATCATTAAGCGAACTTAATTTTTACTTGTATCAAAGACCGCTGCACCCGGAACTGTTTAAAATTTTTCGTTATCGCCGTTTCTATCAGGGCGATTATGAGGTTATTATCTGGGTTACCGGCTGTAGTCATCTTGTCAGTGTCTTTTATAAGTCGGATTGTATGACCGAGTTAATTTGTCATCCTGACCAGACGTTACCGACCCGCGGTCTTATCGAGCGTTTTCCATTCCGTGGCGAAAAAAGTCACTCCTGCCGCTGGTCCGACGGGTTGGGTTATATGATGAACTTTCAGGTCGATGCTATGAGTGCCAACATTTATCGACGGAGCCACCTCGATTTGATCAAGATGGCCAAGAAACGCGGACTGTTCGTGCAGTATCCTCAGTGGAGCAGGGGCGAGTTGATCCCATTCAGCCTCATTGATTACGAAGCCCATTACGACCAGTTGCACCTGCACACATTCCATGCCTTTCCGGAAAAGAACACCATCATTAAGACCCAGTCCCTGTTCAATATGAAGCGAAAATAAGGCACTCTAACAAAAGCTGTATCACCGTTGGCTGCCACCCAGCCGTTTTGGACCTGGTGCCCACCCACTTCCTTCAAAAGATATTCTTGATCCCCTTATGCCTTAAAAAACCTTGATTTACCGAAGGCAAATCACTATCTTAACCGTAGCAGAAAAATATCCAATTTGCGTTGAACCAGTACATCAGGATTATTACCGTGATACGTAAACACGCATATTACAGCGGCCGGGTGCAGGGGGTTGGGTTCCGATACACCGCCGCGCGAGTGGCAGGAAACTACCAGGTGAACGGGTATGTAAGAAATATGATGGACGGGCAAGTCGAAATAGTTGTGGAAGGGGAGGAAAACGACGTCCAGTCGTTTCTGGGCGCGGTTGCCGGGGAAATGAGCGGCTATATTCGAGACACACGGATAATTGATGAAGCTGATGCCGGCAAGTTCAGAGGATTTGATATTCGATTCTGAATTGTATAAAATCTATATGTTTGTAATATTTTGATGGCTCCGCCAAAAGTGCCGAACGACCGTTAAAATATGCGATTCCAGCCTGATATCACGGTCGAGCTAAACTTTTGACGCTGGCGTCAATGTTACATATTATTTTTGGTTGCGGCTGGAGGCCGTGATGAGAGGACATAACAATGTTTCGATTTATGAACAATATACGAACGGCTATGCTGCTGGCGATGTTAATGGTGCTGTTTGTTTTCGCCGGCAACCTGATTGGTGGAGAAAAAGGCATGATTATCGCCCTGGTATTGGGCGGGGGTATGAATGTCGTCGCTTATTTCTTTTCCGACAAGATTGCCCTTATGAGCATGAGGGGCCGGCAGGTTACAGAATCTGAAGCGCCGGAGTTGGTACGATTAGTGCGGGAATTGGCCGAGAAAGCCGATATGCCTATGCCGCGTGTGTATATCTGTCCGCAACAGGCCCCAAATGCCTTCGCTACCGGCCGCAATCCGCGTAATGCTGTGGTGGCGGTTACACAGGGGATTCTGGAGATTCTCAACTACAACGAACTCAGGGGCGTCATCGGCCACGAACTGGCTCATATCAAGCACCGTGATATTCTTATCCAGTCGATTGCCGCGACTATCGCCGGGGCTATCAGCGCACTTGGTTATCTGCTCTGGTTTGTGCCTATGGGCGGCGACAGCCGGCGGGGCAACCCGTTGGCAGCCCTGGCGATGATTATCCTGGCGCCCCTTGCGGCAGGGTTGATACAAATGGCCATCAGCCGTAAACGCGAATATAATGCCGACAGTTTCGGCGCCGAATTGGCCGGCGACCCGATGCACCTTGCGGTCGCTTTGGAGAAACTGCACAATTTTAGCCGACGGATACCCATGCGAGTCCCGCTGGACAGCCAAAAGAGTATGTTTATCGTACAGCCGTTCAGCGGCCGGGACGCGGTCGATCTGTTCAACACACATCCGAGTCTGAAAAAACGCCTCCAGGCCCTGATCGGCCGGGATCATGTTTAATCCATAAGGTGCCTATCAGTAAAACCTGTCGAGAAAAGCGGGCCTGGCCACGACTGTCCGTTTGAGAAAGGAGTTGCGTCATGATTGGTTTTTTTCAGATTCAGGAACGCGGCAGTACTGTTACTCGTGAGATTCTCGGCGGACTCTCGACCTTTATGGCGATGAGTTATATTATTTTTGTTCAGCCGGCGGTACTGGGGCAATGCTCGACTGGCGGAATGAACGCCTCGGCGGTGATGTTTGCTACATGCGTGTGTTCCGCGCTGGCATGTGTGATAATGGCCTTGTTGGCCAATCTGCCGATCGCCTTGGCCCCGGCAATGGGCCATAACTTTTTCTTTGCCTTTATGGTTTGTGGGGCCGTCAATATGGGCGGTTTCGGCCTGAGTTGGCCCGAGGCGCTGGCCGCCAACATGATTGCCGGGATTTTATTTCTGGGCCTGTCGGTTTTTGGTCTGCGGGCCGCGATTATGAACGCTATTCCAGAGGGACTTAAGTACGCCATCGCTGTGGGCATTGGTCTTTTGATAGCCTTTATCGGCTTGGAATGGGCCGGTATCGTGGTGGGCAAACCGGGCACGTATGTGGGCCTGGGCAATATCAAAAATCCTGTTACCCTGTTGAGCCTGTTCGGACTGGCAGTGATAGGAATTTTATTAGCCTTTCGGTTTCGCGGCGCTATTCTGGTGGGGATGCTGATAACAGCCGGGGCCGGGTACATTGCCACCATGTGTTGGGGCGCAGATTGGGGATATGAATTAGTGGGCCGGCCTTCCGCGACGGCTTTTCCAGAGGTCTCCGCGACGGCCGGCAAGGTATTCGGCGGGTTTGTTCCCCTGTTTGATCACAAAATCAGCCATGTACTGCTGATTATATTTACTTTTTTGCTGCTGGACGTATTCGATACGATCGGCACGCTGGTAGGGCTGGGCGAACGGGCCGGACTGATGCGAAACGGTCAGTTGCCCCAGGCTCGTCAGGCTATGGTCGCCGATGCTGTCGGCACGCTCAGCGGTACGGTAATGGGCACCAGTACCATCACCAGTTACATCGAATCCAGCGCCGGCATCGCGGCCGGAGCCAGGACCGGCCTGGCGGCCCTGGTAACGGCAGCGCTATTTGTGATCTCAATCTTTGCTTATCCTCTTTTGAATGTGATCGGTTTCGTTGTTAAAGTGCCCGCCGCCGAGTTGGGCTCGAGCCTCGTCTGCGTTCCGGAATTTTTTAATACTGTCGATTGCTATCCCGTGGTCGCGCCGGTGTTGATTGTTATCGGTTGCTACATGCTACCGGTAGTAAAACGGATCAACTGGGATGATTTCTCCGAGGCCCTGCCGGCCTTCCTGACCATCGTGGTTATGCAATTTTCTCTGAGCATAACTGACGGAATCGCCTGGGGGTTCATCAGCTATACAATTTTGAAATTGTTCACTGGAAAGATTATGAGAGTCCCAATCCTGGTCTATATCTGTACAATGCTTTTCATCCTCTATTATGCCTTCGGCAGACTATGATTTAATCTATCTGATTTGAACAAAAGACAACGAAGACAATAAAGGTTTTTTCTAATATCCAGGTACAAATTCTTCGAGAAGCATTTTATTTTACGTATGGTTTATAGTTTTGGGCAATTGGCATTCTTCTGCCCGAACCAAATGCCCGGCTGGTAACCTTCAGGCCCGGTGCCGCCTGCTTACGTTTGTACTCATTGCGATCGACCATACGGACCACTTGGCCTGCTATCTGTTCATCGAAGCCGGCCGCTGTTATTTCCGCCGGCGACTGCCCTTGTTCTACATAACGTTGTAATATCTCATCGAGCTGTTCGTAGGGCGGCAGTGAGTCCTGGTCTTTCTGGTCCGGACGCAGTTCTGCTGACGGCGGTTTGGTGATAGATGAGTCGGGAATACGTTCAACGTCGCGATTGATATAGTTGGCCAGTTTATAGACCATTGTCTTTGGCACGTCGCTTATCACCGCCAGTCCGCCGGCCATATCGCCGTACATCGTGCAGTATCCCACCGCAAGTTCGCTTTTATTGCCGGTGGTCAGGAGCAGGTGCCCGAACTTATTACTCAGGGCCATTAAAATATTTCCGCGGATACGGGCCTGGATATTTTCCTCCGTAACGTCCGGTTTTCGCCCGGCAAACGGCTCCCGCATTATTTCCTCCATTGCGATATGCGCCTTTTCGATAGGGACGGTAAGCAGTTTTATTCCCAGGTTCTGCGCTAATTTTTGCGCGTCGGTTAAACTACCTTCGCTGGAATAGCGGCTCGGCATCGCGACGCCCACTACGTTTTCTTTGCCCATTGCCGCGACCGCCAGGGCCGCGGTAACCGCCGAATCAATCCCGCCCGACAGACCCAGTACCACACTCTGAAAGCCGCACTTATGCGCATAATCGCGCAAACCCAGCACCAGTCCATCATGGACCGAGCCGACGCCAGTTTTTATCTGTTCTTTTCGTGCCTTTTCGGGTTTATTCAGATCGATAACGAGCAGGACTTCCGCGAAGTCCCCGGCCTGAGCGATTAGTTGCC
>DAOWIP010000054.1 GCA_030640865.1 Sedimentisphaerales bacterium
AATAATCAGATACACTTCGGGATGATTTGTGCTGATGGAGTTGGCGATCTTTTGCAGCAGTACTGTTTTGCCGGTTCGTGGCGGTGCCACGATCAGACCGCGCTGGCCCTTGCCGATCGGTGTAACCATATCGATGATCCGCATATTGATTTCTTCTGGTGTGGTTTCCAGAATAAACCGGCCTTCGGGATGCAGAGGTGTAAGGTCTTCGAATACCACTTTTTCTGTTAGTGATTCAGGGTCTTCGTAATTGACCATTTCCACTCGCAGCAGGGCGAAGTATTTCTCTGACTCTTTAGGTGGACGTATTTGTCCTGCCACTATATTGCCGTTGCGTAGTCCGAAACGTCGAATCTGGGAGGGCGAGACATAGATGTCATCCGGGCAGGGCATATAGTTATAGTCTGGTGTCCGCAGGAAGCCGAATCCATCCGGCAGTAGTTCCAGAACGCCTTCGCCGTACATCAGTCCATTTTGGCGAATTCGCTCCTTGATTATCCTAAAGGTCAATTCCTGCTTTTTCAGACCGGTATATTCGGTCAGACCTTCCTTTTTGGCCATGTCATGCAGTTCCTCGACGGTCATTTTTTGCAGATCGGTGATATGCAGTTCGCCTTTTTTGATTTCTTCATATTTGGCATGCGTTTCATCGTTGATGGATTTCGCTTTATTGGTTTTACCTGTGGTTGATTCTGTCCCTTGTTGTTGGGAAATTGGTTTTGTTATTTCAGCCGTTTCAGTCATTGTATTTGTTTCCTCTGATTGGGGTTCAGACTGATTTTCCACCTCTTCGAGTTCTTCGACAGTGGTGGTCGTTGCGTTGTCTGCTGCCGCACTGGTCTTTTTTCTGGCGACTTTTTTGGTAACTTTTTTCTTGGTGGTTTTTGTTTTTGTACTGGCCTTAGCCATGCGAAAACGCTCCTTATTCATAGAACTTTAGGGTTTGTGTAAAATCGTGGATATATGATCTCAATATGTTAAGCATTACTGCCTTGTTTGTGATATGTTCAGCAGGAAAAAACGAAGATGGAAAGCAGAACCAAGCATCCTTTCACCACGGTGATGACTCCCCCCTTCTCCTTACGGTACCCCTCGGGTCCTCCCGCCGACACACATGCCCTAACTAAAGGGTACAGCGATACTTACCGCTTTTTTTGTTCCAATATTGAAAGAAAAAGTTGCTCAACCTGACTGGCAGTCGCGGGGATACCAGAATTGTTGTTTATGGTATATTCGGACATTTTTTCTTTAAAGTCCAGAGATATTTGTAAATTTTCTATAATTTTTATTCGTTGAGGCGTCCAGTGCCTGTTATTTTTTAACCGTTTTTCGCGATTTTGCTCATTAGTCTTAACAAATATCACAAAATCACACAATTTCAACAAGTCGGCCTCAATCAGAAGCGGTACGTCCAAAACTACGGCCTTTATTGCTGTATCTTCTTGATATATATGGATTAAGCGTTCTATACGACGCTCAATAAGTGGATGAACCAGATCAGTCAGCTTTTTAAGCTCGGCAGCACTTCCAAAGACTATGTCAGCTACAATGCTCCGATCAATACGACCATCTGGCTTGAGAATGCCGACGCCCCACCATCCAACAAGCCGCTCAATTATCTCCGACCGCATTAAAAGCTCATGATTCAACTCATCAGCCCTGACTATCCCACAGCCAAGCCTGGCAAATTCAGCAGCTACAGTGCTCTTGCCCGCTCCCACTGCCCCAATTATACCAATTATATACTTTTTTCGCGAGTTTTTCACTTTTTTTTCTAAATTTTTTTAGTAACCGATACTCAGTATAATAGCTATTCATAGATATATCCATACAAAAGACCGGGCGAAAGGCTGTTAGCCAAACGCCCAGTCTGTTTAATTAACAATGTTGTGTAAATAACAACATTTTCAGTCAGACATTAGTATGGGAACTCACAATCGATGTCCTGTGGATTGTTGCAGCGGAGCCAATTGCCGGCAAAGGCCGCGAAATCGTACAGATTGATACGGCAGTCCGGAGTTCCCGCGGGACCGGAGAAATCGCCAGTTATCAGCCATCCATCATCAATAAC
>DAOWIP010000487.1 GCA_030640865.1 Sedimentisphaerales bacterium
GAAGGCGTGATATTTTTCAGTGGTGATGGCCGGTACCGCAGCAAGATCGGTCTGTCTCCACAGCGGGCCGGGGCAATACTGGGCAGCTATGATGGTATTAACCGGGTTTTAACGATTATACAATACAATAAACCGGAGCAGGCTACGGATTATGTGAACTCCATGTGGGAGCTTCAAGACGAGCCTTACAAGGGAGACGTGGTGAACTCATACAATGATGGGCCGGCGGAACCCGGAGCCGAACCTTTTGGGCCTTTTTATGAACTGGAAACTTCGTCTCGGGCGGCTGAGTTGAAAGTGGAACAATCGATTTCTCATACGCACCGAACGTTCCATTTTCAAGGTTCGCAATCTGAACTTGACCCTGTTGCAGAGTCGCTGCTGGGTGTAACGATTGCCCAGATAAAAACTGCTCTATCGAACTGACAATTATCAGGCCGAGAAAAAATACTCTTTTTCGGTAAATACTGATAGTACGTCGAATACAGTTTTCCCCCAATCTATAGGACGATATCATTATTATTGGTTGCGGCCGAAGGCCGCGCCGGGCAATCTGTGGTTTAATAAATATTTTTTCAACTACTTGATTTTGCTGTCATGCTTTTGTTCACCATCCACTGATCTGCTGATCTAATGATCTATAGTGCTTAGAGCTTGGCTTCTTGCAGCCACCCTTTAAGGACAACCAAATCTTTGCGAATAGCTTCTATTACTTTTTCTTTTGGGATCGACAGTGTTCTTGCCCCGCGATTTGCGCCGCCCAGATCGTATTCACAGTGCAAAGAGATCGGCCCGGGGATACCAGCTTGCTTAACCATCTTGAAGTAACGGGGAAAATCCACCATTCCTTCGCCTAATGGACAATTTAGCGCCTTCCACTCTTTGTCCGTTTTCACCCATAGAAAATCCTTGGCGATGATCGTAACAACACGGTCGGCGATAAGCCGGAATTTTGTCGGCCAGACCAGCCCCCCTTCTGCCGTAGCGTGTCTGATATCGAATTGGCAGCCCATCCACTTTGGGTCAAGTTCTTTTATCAACTCCCAGATGTCCCATATCGAGGCCCCGATATAACGGCTACCAGAATGATTCTGAAACGCGCCGTGTAAGTTATACTCTTTACTCAGAGCTGCCAGATCGCGAAACTTCGGTTTTAGTTCCGCCAACTGTGCGGGGATGCTCTTGTCTTTTTTATACATGATAGAGCCTATCCGGTAATGACGAATTCCCAATTCAGCGGCAGTCTCCAAAATTTCTCTGGTATAACGGTCGCGTGGGTCTGTTATTCTTGTGGTCATCATTGGAACAGTAAGCCCGGCATTTTTAACCGCCTCGACTGCTCTGGGCAAATCATCCTTAGCGCGTTCCGGCAGGACATGTCCTTTGGGTCGTACCGTCAAATCCACGCCATCAAACCCCAATTCGGCTGCCGTCTGGGCCATGCCCTTATAATCCAGCCATTGCAGATGTTTCGAGAATATACATATTTTCATCTCGTGTTTCTCCGCAGCGGCTGCCTGCTTATTCACAATGTCAAACGGCATACTCAACAGCGTCCCGGCCCCGGCAACCACTATTCCTTTTATAAAACCCCTGCGCGATACATTTGTTTCCGAATGTGTCTTTTTATTATGCACCTTTATCTCCTTAAGAAAACTGTGGTTTTACTCATCTATCTATGTACTCATTTTTTTGTTTCAGCCCAACGTCCACGGCCGGCGATATTCGTAGTGCAGTAATTTACTCGCCTCTTTATTATCAACGATGCGTTCGTTCTTTGCGTCCCATTCGATACGCGACTTCGTTGCCAACGCGATATTACCCAGATGAGCGAACGTGGTTGAGCGATGTCCTGTCTCCATGTCGCATCGGCAGCGTCGGCGGGTCTTGATACAATCGAGAAAATCGCGGATATGCGACTCGGTAAGATTACGATTGCTTGTTGGCGCTTTGCTGATTTCCGCTTTTATACGCGGTTCCCTTTGCTGGAACTGTCCGCCTTTCGATGGGATAATCTCGTACCCACTGCCGCCTCCTCCCGGATACAGATTGCCCAGCGTTCCGCGAAATTCGATTTCACCACTGACCAGGGCCGGGCCGCCGCTGGCCTCATATTGGCCGAAATTAAGCAAGACCCCGGAAGGTAATTCAAAAATCACCTCCATAGTATCCGGTATGGTTCGGTCGTCATCTACAGCAAACCGTCCGCCATGCGCTGATATCGAAATCGGCGCCTGCTCACCCAAAACCCAGCGGATCGCATCGCAATAGTGCACTCCCCAGTTGCCCATCTGGGACGAATATGCCCGCCACCAGCGGAACATATACGGGGTGATATTGTCTTTATATGGCCGCATTGGGCGTGGGCCAAGCCACATATCCCAATCCAGCCCCTTTGGCGGATCCGTATCGGGACATCGGCCGATCCCGTTCGGATACAGGTTGCTGACTCGGTAAGCCCTGGCTACCGTTACCTTGCCGATTTTGCCTGCCGGAACATCCTTTGCCAATTGTCGGTATATCTCGGAGGAACGGCGGTGCAGCCCAACCTGGACTATGCGCTTATATTTTTCGGCTGCCTCCACCATCTTTCTGCCTTCATAAATAGTGATCGAAAGGGGCTTTTCCACATACACATCTTTGCCGGCCTGACAGGCCATAATGGATTGGATCGCATGCCAATGGTCGGGAGTGGAAATAACCACAGCGTCAATATCTTTCTGGTCGAGCAGACGGCGAAAATCCTTGTACCGCGCTACCTTGCCGGGAAACTTTTCCCCCATTTTAGGGATTTTCCCCTTGAGCGATTTTATCAGCCTTTGATCCACCTGCGAAAAATCCCTCGTTATATAAGGCTCATATACATCACAAAGAGCCGCAATCTCGACGTCATTCTGTTTCATAAACCCCATGAGCAACTGTGTCCCCCGGTTTCCCATACCGATAAAGCCTACGCGGATTTTTTCATTTGCGCCCAACGCCGACCGTATTACGGGAGAACCCAAAGTATGTAGAGCCAATGTAGCCGCAGCCGAGTTCTTCAGAAAATTCCGCCTGGTTGTTTCTTTCTGTTTTTTTTCCATAGCTAAATATCTCCATTGGTAATTCGATAGCTTCCGTCACCATAACCGATTTTGTCGAGATACGCCTTGCCAAACGGTCCTCGCGTCTCTGACGCTGCCATCTCTTTCATCCATTTGTCCCATCTGGATTGTATCCATTTCAGCCTTTCGGGTTTTTCTGTTGCCAGATTATTCTTCTCGCCGATATCAACAGACAAATTGTACAGTTCACCTGTCAGATCCTTCGGCAAAACGTATCGATCTGTTTCCATAACCCACTTCCATTTCCCTACACGAGCGGCTCTTTTGGCTTGCCATTCCCAGAAATGATCCTTTCGCTTCGATTTACCCTTACCTGTCAGCACCGGCAGCATATCGTATCCGTCGAGTTTAATATTTTTTGACGGCTTGATACCAGCCATCCCCAGAAAAGTCGGGAACAAATCCAGAGTGCTGCAAAATTCATTGCTTATTTGCCCACCGGGTATTCGTCCCGGCCATCGTGCGATAAACGGCACACGGATACCTCCCTCATACAGTTTCCCTTTGCCTCCGCGTAGTGGCGTAGTATCTCCGCAGCCGTTATCACAGGTAAAGACGATCAGGGTATTATCATCCAGTCCGAGTTGTTTAAGTTTGGATTGTATTTCACCCACCGCGTCATCCATACAGGTTATCGCCGCCATATATCGCTGTCGGTTTGTTCCGGGCAAATCACCGTACATCCGGACATATTTATCCGGAGCCTGTACGCTTCGATGTTTCAGATTCGAGGCCCCGTGGGGGCTGTTAAAGGGCAGATACATGAAAAATGGTTTGTCCTTGTTTTTCTCGATAAATTTAATTGCTTCTCTTCTGAACAGGTCGGTGGCATATCCTTTTTCTTTAATCCGCTGATTTTGACGGAACATTGACGGCATTTCATACCTTTCATGCGTCCAGTAATCGATGCCCGTATTGGAAAACCCGTAAAACGTATCGAACCCGCGCTGGAGCGGCATAAACTGTCTTGCCCGTCCGGAGTCCCATTTCCCGAATACTCCCGTGGCATACCCCGCCGGCTTTAACGCCTGGGCGATAACAACTTCCCGCACATCCAGTCCTTGTGCGCCTTCCGGCGAAACAGCGTATTCCAGTTCTTTATAGATATGGCCGAAGTTTGTCATATTATTACGGATCATATCGAATAACCCGTTTCGGTGCGGATATCGGCCGGTCAGCAGCCCGCTGCGTGACGGCGTACAAACGGAAGCGGTTACATAAAAATTTGTCAGCCGAACGCCTTCCGCAGCCATTTTATCTAAGTTGGGCGATATGACTTCTTTGCTCCCGCAGCAGCCCAGATCGGCATAGCCCTGATCGTCACTGAAAATCAGGATAATATTCGGTTTTTTGCTGCCGGATTTATTGCCCTGCGTTTTGGATGGTAACATCCGACAGCCGGCAACTAATTGAGAGACAGCCGCGGCGGACGTAAAATGTAAAAATTGTCGTCTGTTCATAATCGTTCCTTTTAATGAGACTTATGCAAAATTCCGGTTAAACGCTATTTTATATTTTATATTGATTCGTCGGGTGCCACCTTTCTGTATTTCAGAGAGGTGTCTTAATCGGCTTTTATTATTCGTCATTGGTTATTCTTAATTGATTCCTCATTCTGATTGAGACTGTAGCAAGGTTACAGAGTATGCCACTTAGTAGGCAATTTTGACTTACAGCATAATTATGCGGAAACAATGGGCTAAGGCTTAAATCCGCTATATCCGGATGCCAAGAGTTGCGATTAGATTGCTTGAACGCTATATAACTCATTGTAACAAAACGCCTTAAGTATTATTTGCTCTGTAATGCTACTACAGTCTCGTTAAATTTCTGTATTCTCTTTTTTTCTTCGCTTTCTTCGCTATCTTCTGTTCAATCTATTTTCCTTTTCTCTTCTCTTTTTTTTCTTCTGTCTTCTGAACTCTGCATTCTGTATTCTTCTGTATTATTGCGTAGTGAACACTTGAAATCCGCTGTAAGCCTCCATACCATGCTCACCGATATCAAGACCTTTGAGTTCTTCTTCAGGACTGGTTCGCAGTCCGACAGTAACCTTGATAATAGTAAAGAGCAGCAATCCAAGACCGAATGCCCAGATCAGGCACGTTACTGTGCCGAGAATCTGAACACCCAATTGATGAAAACCACCACCGTAAAGCAGCCCGCCGTCGAGATTGAACAATCCGCAGGCAAGCGTACCCCATACCCCGCACACACCGTGTACGCTAACTGCTCCGACCGGATCGTCAACCTTCAGGACACAATCTATAAAGACTACGCTCAAGACCACCAGTACACCGGCTACGATTCCGATTATTATGGCTCCAATCGGGGAAACGGTTGCGCATCCCGCGGTGATTCCAACGAGTCCCGCCAGTGCCCCGTTCAGGCTCATTGACGCATCCGGCTTCTTAGACATTATCCAGGAAGTGAACATGGCCGCGATAGCCGCTGCCGCAGCGGAGAGATTAGTGGTTACCGCTATTCGGCCGATCGAGCCGTCGCCTACTGTCGTACTGCCCGGATTGAACCCGAACCAGCCGAACCACAGGATAAAAACTCCAAGCGCAGCTAACGGTATGTTATGTCCGGGTATGGCTCGTGGCTTTTTGTCCGGCCCATATTTGCCGATACGCGGTCCTAATATTATCGCCCCGGCAAGCGCCAGCCAACCACCTACAGAGTGCACTACTGTTGAACCGGCAAAATCACAAAACCCTTTCGCTTCCAGCCAGCCTTGCCCCGCATCGCCCAGAAGCAGCGATCCCCACGCCCATTTTCCGAAAATCGGATAGATTATGACGGTTATTGCAACGCTATAAATCAGATAGGACTTGAACTTGGTCCTCTCGGCCATAGCGCCGGAAACTATCGTCGCCGCGGTCGCTGCGAAGACGGTCTGAAAGATCAGAAACGTAAAGTTCCAGTCATTTCCGGCCGGGTCCGTATCACCCAGACAGAACAGGGACGAGCCGAACCAGCCGCCTTCTGTTGCACCGAACATCAGGCCGAACCCGATCAGAAAAAAAGCCACTGATCCCACGGAAAAATCCATAAGGTTTTTCATCAGGATATTTACAGCATTTTTAGCACGGGTGAAACCAGCCTCGACCATGGCAAATCCAGGTTGCATGAAAAACACCAGAAACGCCGCAAGGCAAGTCCAGACGATATTCAAATTCGTTTGAACGGTTTCCACTGATTCTGCCGTCGCCGGCGCCGCAGCGGTCTGTGCATCCTCGGCGAACACGGCGGTACTCACCACTAAAACCAAAACTAAAACCAAAAACATCCTTTTAAATTC
>DAOWIP010000274.1 GCA_030640865.1 Sedimentisphaerales bacterium
AACCGTTCACACTTACCAGAACCCCCCGATCCCCGCCTACGGCGGGGACATGTTTTACACCGGGGGCTAATAAACCCGGGCCACAGGCCCGCCCTACTTAAGAACCCCTGCTTAACAGCAGGGGCTATTTAAAACCCCACGTAACAAGACTATTAATTGCAGGCGAGACGCCTGCGGTACAGTTTTTTTCAGTCGTCCCTGTGGGACTAAAATAATATAAGAACAGGGTTCCCAGCGATAAATCGCTGGGCTATTATCAAACGTCCCTACGGGACTCAATAAATTTGCTCCTTGACGAATGCCAGGCAAGGCGATATGATGGCTGAACTATAAGTAAGGCTGATATTTATCTTAATTGCTTGTTTGGCAATGTTTTATGAGGGCTGATATGCAGGAAAAGATTGCAGGTCAAGGGATTACCTTCGATGATGTGCTGCTTGTGCCGGGGCGGAGCGACTTTCTGCCGCGAGAAGCGAAAACGAACACAAGACTGACACGGAATATCTCAATGAATATACCGCTGGTCAGCTCGCCAATGGATACCGTAACAGAGTCGGCGCTGGCGATTGCGCTGGCCCAGGAAGGCGGGATCGGGATTGTCCATAAAAACCTGACCATCGAACAGCAACGCCGGGAAGTCGATAAGGTCAAACGCAGCGAAAATGGGGTGATCCTCGACCCGGTAACACTGGGACCACGAGATCATGTCCGACAAGCACGAAAACTGATGACCGAACAGAATATATCAGGTGTGCCAATCGTAGATGGAGAAAGTAAGCTGGTGGGGATACTGACACGCCGCGATCTGAAATTTCTGGAAGACGATGAGCAATATATCGAATCAGTTATGACGCAGGAGAATCTGGTAACAGGCAAGCCAGAGACAACGTTAGAGCAGGCAGAGACAATACTGAACAAACATAAAATAGAAAAACTGCTGCTGATAAACAAGGACGGGACACTGGCGGGACTTATTACGATGCGGGACATCGAACAGATACGAGAGTTTCCAGACGCCAGCCGAGACGAACGAGGGCGACTACGGGTAGGAGCGTCCGTAGGCGTGAACGATCTGGAACGAGTAGAACAATTGATCGGCGCAGATGTGGACGTGATCGTCGTTGATTCGGCACATGGGCACTCGCAAAATGTAATCGAAACAATTCGACTGATTCGAAAACAATGGAATATCGATATCATCGCCGGTAACGTGGCGACAAGTGAAGCGGCAAAGGACCTTATCCAGGCGGGGGCCGACGCCATCCGAGTGGGGATCGGGCCGGGGGCAATCTGTACAACACGAGTGGTCAGCGGTGTAGGTGTGCCGCAGATAACAGCAATAATGGACTGTGCGCAATTGGCGGATGAATATAAGGTGCCGGTTATCGCGGATGGAGGGATACGGCACAGCGGAGATATAACAAAAGCAATAGCAGCAGGAGCGTCGTCAGTAATGATGGGGTCTCTGTTCGCCGGGCTTGATGAGTCGCCAGGGAAACTGGTGATATACAAAGGAAGACGATTCAAAGAATATCGCGGTATGGGCTCGTTGGGAGCAATGGTGGTCGGCGGTGGAGAAAGATACGGCCAACCGAGCGGGCAGGCAGGTAAACTGGTGCCGGAAGGCGTGGAGGGACGTGTGCCGTATCGTGGGCCGTTGTCCGAATATGTGTATCAACTGGTAGGCGGACTGCGGGCAGGGATGGGCTATTGCGGTACGGCGGACATCGATTCGCTGCGAAAGAAGAGCCGGTTCACGAGAGTAACACAGGCAGGGGTAACAGAAAGCCATCCGCACGACATAACCATCACGCACGAGGCGCCGAATTATACGCTCGGTGTACCAATGGAACAGTAGAGAGTGAAGAGTGAAGAGTGGAGAGTAGGTATTGTCCCAAAATTTGGTGGCAAAGAAGTATTTGACATATTGTCATTATAGCCGAAAAAATCTTCCTTTTTCTCCACCCCGAAAAAGAGTATTTTTTCTCGGCATGACGATTGTCAGTTAACGAATGATAACCTTACTTGTTTCTTAATACTATTTTGCCTATGTAGAAGGATAGTACGCGGATGGAAGAAACGATTGCGATATTGGATTTCGGTAGTCAGTACGGGCAGTTGATCGCGCGGCGGGTGCGGGAACATAATGTCTATAGCGAACTTTGCCGATATGATATTTCCGTTGCCGAGTTGGGTCGCAAGAACCTGAAAGGGATTATCCTGAGCGGTGGGCCGGCGAGCGTGTATGAAAAAGACGCGCCACGATGCGATCCGGGAATATTCGAGTTGGGGGTGCCGGTGCTGGGTATCTGCTACGGTATGCAGATCGGCTGCGAACTGCTGGGCGGCAGGATCGGGCTGGCACACTCACGGGAGTATGGTTCGACAAAACTGCAATTGCTGAAAACCGACGCCCTGCTGGGACATCTGTCAGGCGAAAAAACAGTCTGGATGAGCCACGGGGATCAGGTAACAGAACTGTCAGATGATTTTGTCGCGATGGGAACGACACTTACGTGTTCATACGCGGCGGTGCGACACAAAAAAGTGGCTTTTTTCGGGGTGCAGTTTCATCCGGAAGTAACGCATACGCCGTGCGGGACACAAATATTTCAGAACTTTCTGTACGATATCTGCCGATGCAAAGGCGACTGGCAGATGGGTAATTTCGTCGAGCAGGCCTGCGAAAATATACGCAAACAAGTAGGCAAAGCGACCGTAATCTGCGGGCTTAGCGGAGGAGTGGATTCGTCAGTGGTGGCGGCACTGCTGCGACGAGCAATCGGCGAACAACTGATCTGCATTTTCGTCGATAACGGACTTTTGAGAAAAGGAGAACGAGATAATGTCGAAACAACCTTTCGCGATCACTTTCAGCTTGACCTGCGGGTGGTGGATTGGTCCGAACAGTTCCTCAATCGGCTGGCCGGGGTTACAGATCCTCAACAAAAGCGACGCATTATCGGGCACGAGTTCATCGAAGCCTTTGTCAGCGCGGCTGATCGTATCGGCAGCGCAAAGTTTCTCGCCCAGGGGACCCTCTACCCAGACGTTATCGAATCGGGTAACAAGGACGGCAACCCGGCGGCCAATATTAAACTCCATCACAACGTCGGAGGCCTTCCGGAAAAACTGGGTTTTGAATTAGTCGAGCCGCTGCGGAATCTGTTCAAAGATGAAGTACGAGTGCTGGGCGAACATCTTGGACTGCCGGGAAATCTTGTCTGGCGTCATCCGTTTCCAGGGCCGGGGCTGGCAGTGCGGATTATAGGAGATGTTACGCCGGAGAGACTGGCGGTACTGCGAGAAGCAGACGAGATTTTGATCGAGGAAATTACCGCGGCGGGACTGTATCGGGGAATCGGGCAGGCGTTGGCGGTACTGCTGCCGATAAGCTCCGTTGGTGTGATGGGCGACGGACGCAGCTATGAAAACGTTATCGCCCTGCGGGCAGTCGAAACAAAAGACTTTATGACGGCAGACTGGGTGCATATTCCCTACGAAGTGCTTGGTCGGATTTCCAGCCGAATTATCAATGAAGTACGCGGTGTGAACCGTGTGGTCTATGACATATCCAGTAAACCGCCGGCAACGATCGAGTGGGAATGACAGAGAAATATATAGTATATGGATATTACGAATACAACGGATGGCATAGATGTTAGATCAGATGTCCGGTAAAATAAAACATAGAGCACCTCGTAACAAAACAATCACTCTGACAGAAGATGAAAGGCCCTGTTATGAATTGCGTCTTTTACAGTTGAGCGGCGAATCTGAATTAGACGCAATCATTGACCGAACCATTTGTCAGGATGTTTTCGAGGTAATTGGCTGGATGCCGGACAATTCAGTCGATCTTGTCATCGCGGATCCGCCGTATAATCTCAATAAATCATTTAACGGGCGTTTGTTTTCTCAACAATCTCTGGACGAATATGAAAAATATCTGGAATCCTGGATACCTGAGCTTGTTCGAATATTAAAGCCCACTTCCTCAATTTATATATGTGGGGACTGGCGATCATCGGCGGCTATTCATAAGATAGGCGCAAAACATTTTACTGTCAGGAATCGTATTACATGGGAGCGGGAAAAGGGACGCGGGTCGAAAAAAAACTGGAAAAACTGCTCCGAAGACATCTGGTTCTTTACGATGTCTGATAATTATACGTTCAATATTGATGAGGTCAAACTGAAACGTCGTGTCATCGCTCCATATACCCACAAAGACGGGACGCCAAAAGACTGGGAAGAAACAAACGAAGGGCGTTTTCGCGCAACACATCCGTCTAATATCTGGACCGATATTTCCGTACCTTTCTGGTCTATGCCGGAAAACACCGACCATCCGACTCAAAAGCCGGAAAAACTTCTGGCAAAACTGATACTGGCAAGCTCAAATGAAGGTGATGTTGTATTCGATCCATTCGCAGGTGTCGGCACAACGTCGGTCGCGGCTAAGAAACTGAATCGCCATTACATAGGCGTCGAAATAGATAAAACATACTGCTGCCTGGCTGAAAAACGTTTGGAGATTGCTGATAAAATCAAGTATATTCAAGGCTATACCGACGGCTGTTTTTGGGAAAGAAATAGTAAGAAAACCATGACTACTGTTGTATAATGTTCTAACCCGGCGAAACCGGAACCAAGCAGGAAGCTAAACCCCCGGCATAAAGCCGGTGGCTAAATAACAAAGACAAGAAAAGCGAGACTATAATGAGCGACACTATGGAACAACTGTATGCTGAACGGATGAAACGCTACGTAACGGCAATGCGAAACGAGAAGCCGGATAAGATTCCGATACGGCCGTTCGTGGCGGAGTTCACGGCCAAGTATGCCGGCTATAACTGCCAGGAAGTAACCCACGATTACACCAAGGCCTTTGACGCAGTACTCAAGTGCGCGGCGGATTTCGACTGGGACGCAATGGTGGCAAATATGGTCTATGTGTGGACGGGACTGACACAGGCTATCGGGACGAAATATTACGGCGTACCCGGAATCGACGTTCCACCCGATACGGGGTTTCAGTATCGCGAGCCGCCGGAAGATAAGGCGTTTATGAAGCCGGAGGAATACGATCAACTTATCGAGGACCCAACAGGCTTCCTGTTCAACGTCTGGCTGCCGCGTACTTCTCATGATGTACAGTCGATCGGTGAGCCGACGACGTTTCGTAATAATATGTCTTTCCTGAAGGGCGGGATGGCGATGCTGTCGTACTTTAACGCATACGGGCCACATATCGAGCGTATGCGGACAGAGACGGGGACGGTCTCGGCGATAGCGGGAATCCTTAAGGCGCCGTTAGATATTATCGCCGACAAAATGCGAGGCTATATCGGTCTTGTAATGGACCTTTTAGAACGGCCCGATAAGGTGCTGGCGGCATGCGAGTCACTAATGCCTCATCTGCTGCACGTGGCCCTTTCCGGGGCAGACCCGGACAAGAACGTGCCCATCACAATCTGGATGCACCGGGGGTGTGTGCCGTTTATCACGCACGAACATTTCAATAAATTCTATTGGCCGACACTTAAACCGATTGTCGAGGAAATTTGGGCGCGTGGCCATCAGGTCCTATTTTATGCCGAGGGAAGATGGGCGCCTCATCTTGAATCGTTCCTCGAACTGCCTGAAAAAAGCATTATTTATCATTGTGATCAGGACGACGTATTCGAGGTGCATAAAAAAATCAAACATTAATTCGCTATCAGCGGCG
>DAOWIP010000583.1 GCA_030640865.1 Sedimentisphaerales bacterium
AATCAGGACAGACTCGTCAATTCCCCACCTGAGATTGCTGCCCTGGAACTTTGCCATCGCATCGGCGATCCATTTCGTTGCACCGCTGTTTGCGTCGAAGCAGGCAAGTACGCCGGTACCGCTGAATACATACACGCGGTCGTCGTCAACTGTTGGTATGGTGCGAGTACCCTTGTGGGACCTGCTCCACTCCGGGCCGTACGATACTTTCCACTGAAATTTGCCGTTGAGGTCATAAGCAAAAAGGAAACCCTCACTGCCAAGCATTCCGGTTGTATAGATGAGACCGTCTGCTACCGCAACGGAAGAGAAGCCTATGCCGAGTCCCTCGACAGCCCATAGCTGCTTTGGGCCGGCTTCGGGCCACTTCTGCAGAAGTCCGGTCTCTGCGGATTTTCCATCACGGTTGGGGCCGCGAAACTGAGGCCAGTCATCGGCACAACAGACCGAGCCGATCAATAGAATGGTCAAAAAGAACGCGATAATATTACTAATACTATTCATAGCCGACATTCTCCATTTAACACTTTCTAACCGACATTTCCCATCTCATAAAACGAATCGTTTTGAGTTCGTTGGATTATACACATTGATATTACCCATAGCAAAGTTTTCTTGTAACCGTTCACGTTTTTTACAGGTTGTTTCTTTCGCCCTTTCAGGGCTTTATAAGTGGTTGTCGCAACCTATCCGGGGGCTTACGCCCCCGGCTATGCGCTCTTTCGGCCCTTCGGGCCTAATAAAGAAATGGTGCGATTTCATCAGTACCCTACTAATGGCCATCCTTCGTCGAACCATCCGCCTCGAAGACTCGGTGGCTGCCACCCAACACCGCCACCACCATTTCAAAATTCAACCGGGAAAAGCTCAACTGAAATTGTAGTATTTTTTGACCGGGGCGGTAACTTTCCAGACACATTCGAGGCCGACGGGAAATTCGACCATGTCGCCCGGCCCGAACGTAACCGAATCGCTTCCCTCGTCTCGGCCGGTTACAGTAACCTGTCCCTCGATAATCAGGCAGGTTTCCCTCTGGCTGTAGTCCCAATCGAACTCGCTGACATCACAAGTCCATATAGGCCAACTTTTGCATTTTTCGATTTCCTGCTGGTTAGGCTTGCGAACAACAACATCCTTAATAGTAGTCATAATAATCTCCATTAAAGCAAAACGTGTTTAATTGTGAATAGTTATTTATCGCAGGGAATTTGAAAGTTATATATCTTTCCATAATTCCTTTTTAAAACAACATCAACACTTCTTCGGCCCATATTGTAGACCGCAGACCATTGAGTGACATCAACAGACAAGTCCTTTAGAAGGTTCATGGCCTGATGTGTATTTACAATTCCATTCTTCTCCCGCAGAAATTTTTGCGCGTTATCGTATCTGATACATCCGGACGGTTCATTTTGATCTCTGTCCAGCAGCAAAAAATTGGTCGCCACCTGCCAGGTATATGTATTAGGGATAACCTGCAATTCCCCCTCACAGAATTCAGCCACTACAGAACACCCGCTGACATCCGCAATTAAATAATGAAGCGGAGGGCCAGGGTTAAAAACAACATTATAGTTTTTCAGAATATCAACAGCCTGTTCCGTTGTCCGGGCATGATCCAGTATCAATCGTATAACATGCAGGCTTTGAATATTTTTTTTATCCGTGATAACATTGTCTGAACCATCGGGAACGGCAGCCATAGCTACGACCAAACCATGTTCGTTGATACCTTCAAAAGGCATTACGGGTGTTGCCAACAAGCGGAGCTTACGAAACAACGAGGGATTATCCTTATCAAATCCAAGATAAGCCAGGTTGACAAGCGAAATTGATGCGTAACCGTTTGGGGGGTCGGTGAACAGAAGCAAGACAGGGCTGAATGACCAATCAAAATTGCGGCCGTAAGTCATGTTTTCCTTGTCGCCAAAAGCAGAAAACAGAGAACAAGCCCAGGCTGTTTGAGGGTTAAGGGAAGTACTATTATTATCCGTATCATAAAAAAACCAGTCGAAGCATTGCCGCCATATAAACCCTGTGGTTCTGTATCCACCACGATAGTGCATGGTGTATAAGGGATAGTCGTCAACTTTTTTAAAAGTTGAAAGGCTGCGGGAAATATCTATGGTTGCGAATACAAACGAGATCAGGACGATCAAAAGCAATATACGACGTCTTCTGGAACGTTTCTTCTTTTTTTCCTTCTTGTCCACAGCCATAATAAGTCTCATAAAACAAATTGTTTTGAGTTCGTTAGATTATACATATTGATATTACACATAGCAAAGTTTTCCTGCAACCGTTCACACTTTTTATCCGCCTGTGGCGGACTTTCTTTCGCCCTTTCAGGGCTTTGAGAATTGTTGTTACAACCCTTCCGGGGGCTTACGCCACCCGGCTATGCGCTCTTTCGGCCCTTCGGGGTGTGGTAAGGAAAAATTGCGTGAATGCTTACCGGAAGTTTTACAAATGCCTTGAAATAGTG
>DAOWIP010000523.1 GCA_030640865.1 Sedimentisphaerales bacterium
GCACCGGCAGATCGGGATAAGCCGTTCGGGCGGTACTTTCCAGCCAGACTCGGCCATTATGGTAGTTACCATCAATAAGGCTGCCTGTCTCCGCCGAGCCATCATAGCAGAGCGGGTCAGTCCCGTCAATAATCCGATAGCGATATTGTTTCTCGTCTAACGGACAAGCCTTATTCTCTCGCCGCTCGATCAGGGCTTGGCCGAGGCCGGAATGAACAATTACCCCCTTCGGATGACGATATGCCGTCAGGCACACACCCGGCTGTCGAACCAGCGGATCAGCAATGGCTCTAATCTGTTCGGTGGTGGGCAAACGCGACCACTTTGTACCGTTTTTTAAATAGAGTACCACCCGTCGGCCCGCCCCGTTACACAGCACAGCATCATATTTCCGAAAGTACCGCCCTCGCTGTATGAAACTCTTTCGTTGGTTCGGTCCCTGCTCGGCAATCCTGAGAGAATGGTTTTTTTCGATTAACTTTCGGATATTCAGGGAGTTTTCCGGTTCACTGTTCGCCATCCCGTGATCCGATATAAACACCAGATGTGTACTGTCCAACAGTCCGCTTTTCTTCAGAGATCCGCAAATATGCCCGATCTGGCGGTCGATATTTTCCAGGCCTTCGCGATAACGCGTCGAATCGGTACCCCAGCGGTGTCCGATCTCGTCTGTAGCGGGAAAATAAGCATATATCAACGCCGGCCAACGCCGACATTTACGGGCAATCTCTGATACCATCCTGAACCGACGTGCCGTCCAGCGATCCACCGTCTCAAAACGTCCGAGAAACCAACATGTGCCCGACTCTGCCCAGTTGGTTATTCGATGGTATGCCCCGCGAGTCAAAGGGGTCTGAATCGTAATACTGAATTGATCGGACAGTATCTCGTAAAAATTCGGCGCCGCATAGTCGTTATCAATGTCCCGATATGTGTCAATAGTGTTGTAATTAATATACAACAGGCGATCTCTATCAAAGAATTTATTGCCCAATATACCATGCCGGCCCGGCACAAGTCCGGTCGCGAACGTGGTCGTGATCGCGTAAGTGATCGATGGCACTGCCGTAACGGCTGTTTCAACCAGACAACCTCTTTTTACCAGATATTTATCAATCTGGGGCAGCCTGCCGCCCCTGAGCATATCGTTAAACACCTTGTGATCGACGCCATCGACGAAAAAAATTACCGCCTTACGCTGTGGGACCACCGTTTTCTCATCGATAAGTTGTATGGTACCAAGCTCCGCGCAACCGCAAAGACAGACCAATACCAATAATACCACCGCCGGTAAAACCTTATCAATATGTATTTTCATTTTTGTTTGTATCTCTTCGGGGCCTAATAAGGAAAAGAACTCGTGAACGGTTACTACCATCGTTTCGCTAATGCCAGTCCTGCTCCACCGCTTTGCGGATCGACAAACGGTACGACGGTGAACTCACCGATTCGTATCTCCTCGTTTTTGCAGACGGCATACCCGATGGCCGTTCCGATAAGTGCTCCGGAGATAACATCGGAAAAATCATGATTGCGTGCGTCGATCCGTTCATAGCCGACGTAGCCGGCAAAGCCCATCAGCGGTACCCCAACCAGCGGGCCATATTCATTCCAGAGAACCGTCGCCAGTGTAAAGCTGCTGGACGTATGGCCGCTGGGCCAGCCGCTCTCATTACCGTTGGGGCTCTCGGTATGGGCGGCGGCCTTGAGCATCGTGGTGAATATTCCGTTTAATGCCAGTGCCCGCAGCAGTGTTTTAGAGTTCTCATAGGTTTCCGGTTCTTCCCCTGCCAGGCTTGCGAAGTACATTGCGCCCGCTATCGCAAAATGGGCACCCGGATTGCCTCCCGCATCGCCAACCGTATCCCAAAAGGTGTTTAGTTGAGAGCCGTGCTTTTCATAATGCCGCTGCACCCGGTCGTCGGCGTTTGGCCCATTCAGCGCTATCCCAGCCGCCCCCGCTGCCCCTAAACAGATCAGGCTCACCGGGTTCTTTACTAATGCTGTAGTGTCGTCCCATAGCCGCGGGGCAAATTCCTTGCCGTCACGGCCGAAACTCCGCCAGAAATCACCATCGTACGCTGGTCCCTGCCGCTGTCGCCAGGGAACGTATGATTGGTTCTCCGTGCTCTCCGGCAATTTGGTTATTTGTACCGGTTTTTGAGTGCTGCCGGTTGCGCAACCCATAACCCAACTTGCCGTCATTACGCAAAGAATAAGAATATACTGTTTCATCCGTATGTTCCTTTCAGCACATCAGATATATACCCGATGAGTTATATTATGTCTGATGTTTTCATTCAGGAATAGGTATAAATAATCTTTCGCATGTTTTCTTATACTGCAACACGCCTGGAATTGCCAGGTTATTTTTAGGTTTGATTGTACGGAATAATATATTTATACTGGCAGTAAGTTCTGTCCACCGAAAGTTTACGGCGTTAGGTAACCAAATTGAAAAAGTCAGACAGAGATCAAAACATCACGACCATAGTCAGCCGTGGCTGGTGCAGCGGCTGTGGTACGTGCGCGGCGATTTGTCCTCAAAAGGCGCTGACAATCGAATATACCGCTGACGGCAGATATATCCCCAGGCTAATTCAGGGCAAATGCAATCACTGTGCGTTATGTATGAGTGTATGCCCGGCCGCAAACGACAATTTTGATCAGCTCAACCGGTTCGTGTTCGGTGGGATTCCGGAAGATAAACTTTTAGGACACTATACCAAATGCTATACGGGCTATTGTGCTGATTCGTCTCTGCGGTGGAAGGCCACTTCCGGCGGATTGATAACCGCACTGCTGCTTTACCTGCTACGAAGCGGACGGATCGACGGCGCACTGGTAACCAGGATAAACAAAGACGATCCGTTAAAGGCCGAGCCGTTTATCGCACGCTCGGAAGATGAAATTCTCGCCTCGATCGGGTCGAAATATGTGCCTATCCCTCTGAACCGACTGTTGGATCAGATATTGTCCGAGCAAGGCAGATTCGCTGTCGTCGGCTTGCCCTGCCATCTGCACGGCATCCGACACGCTGAAATGAAAAACAAAAAACTTCGCGATAAAATCCATTATCACTTCGGCCTGGTATGCTCACGAACCATGAGCATCCACGGAACAGAATTTATTCTTCACAAGATGGGTGTTTCTCGCGACGAAGTCGCTGAATTAAAATATAGGGGAGATGGTTGGCCCAGTGGCATGATAGTCACATTGAAAAGCGGAGAACGAAAATACCTTCCGATGTTGGGCACATGGTGGAGCGAAATTTTCGGTGGTTATTACTTCAGTAACTATTATTGTACTTTATGCACAGATCTCTTCGCTGAAATGTCAGATATAAGTTTTGCCGATGCTTACCTGCCGGATATTATCAAGACCGACAAAAACGGAACATCAATAGCAATAACCAGAACAACAGTAGGAGACAGGTTGTTGAAAACCGCTGTGATTGATAAGGCTATCGAAATATCCGATTTAAGTCCCGGTGCGGCACTTCGGTCACAGAAGGCAATGTTACTTTTCAAGAAGCGCAATATTTCCGCACGCGCAGCTTATTTAACTATATTTGGCAAGCTGGTACCAAAAAACATCAGACTGAATCAAAACAAATTTTTGCGACCCACTTTGTTGGATTATTTTGCCGCCCCCACAGTTTACGTGAATATTTTTATATCCAAAAACAGGGTACTGAAAAGATTTTTGAAGTATATACCTTTTACGTTTTTGGTATTGTATCGTAAAGCGTTTAAGCTGTTACTTGCTCCGCATATAAAATCGCAAAGACGAGATGAATCATAACCTTGCATGCCGAAACTATTCTCGCCACGGTGCTGTCCAAAGCCAGTCGGCGCTCAGTTCCGCCAAATCCAGCATGTTTACAATGCCGTCACGGTTAATGTCACTCACGATCCGCCATTCGCTAAGGCCGGCCTGTTCTGTGTTACCGTATGCCCCGATATTCACCCGGCCGCCGTTGGGCATAGGCTCATTCATAGGATTGACCTGCGGATTACCAGCGTCGATACAGGGACTGGTTACATCATCCCTGGCCCAGAGTCCCTTTTGTCCCCCGAACTCGGCCGGATCGACCGGAACATAACGGCCAAGCTGCGAACGCAGATGATAATCATCTTCTTCTGGATCGGCAAAACAGGGATCAGCGTCAATATTACCCTCGCCCCAAATTAAGGTACATCCAGGCTCGACGTACGCCG
Organism: Sedimentisphaerales bacterium; assembly: GCA_030640865.1. Lineage (GTDB taxonomy): Bacteria > Planctomycetota > Phycisphaerae > Sedimentisphaerales > SM23-30 > DAOVXR01. The sequence continues at coordinate 4,221 of DAOWIP010000523.1, forward strand.
CCGCCTCACCTCCCTTTACATCACAGTATGAAACTGTCAATGTTGATGGATGGTTTGTGCTGTGCAACCCTATTTCAGGTCCAACAGGTGCGATATTATCCCACAGTATGCAATGTTTTATTTCAGAGTTACTACCTCTATATGTACGAATACCACCCCCATCACCATTAGCGGAATTTCTGGAGATTGTACTGTAGTTTATTGTTACACATCCACCCCAACAAAATATGCCTCCTCCATTATTATTTACTGAATTGTTAATTATAATACAATTACGGATTGATGTTGTGTTGCTGCTTCCAACACAAAAAATACCACCGCCATACACAGCACAATTACTCTTTATGATACAATCAATTATTGTCGGGCTTGAACTCAATCCACAGAGAATAGCTCCACCTACCGAACGTTCGCCTATACTTCCCAGATTATAGATCAGTCCATATCCATTAGTAATAGTAAAACCATCTAATATGGAATCATTTCCCTCACCAGAGCCAAACCAAAACCCGCGATGTGGTTCTGAAGGTGTTCCCTGGCAGTCGATAATGCAGTTTTCCGGGCCGTTCAGGGAACGGAGTGTAACAGCTTTGCCCTTGAAGTCGATGTCCCGGTTGCCGGCACCGGTGTAAGTGCCGTCGGCAACCAGAATCATATCATCATTCTGAGCACTATCGATGCTCTCCTGAATACTGTCGAAGGGATGTTCAATACTGCCGTCTTCGCATGGATCGCTCACGTCCGGATCGCCCGGGCCGGGATCGCACGGGGCATCGTCGTCAACATACAGCCAGCCGCGAATAGTGAACAGATCGTCACTCAAGTCAAAGTCGATTGGATTATCCGCATCGACAATATAGATTAGACATTGGTTCGAGTCTGCATCCGGAACCAGCCAGTCGTAACTGCCGCTGTTGCCGGCATTGGGCGGATCGACTTCCGACCAGTTTTGGCCGTTGTCGATAGAATACGCAATTATTACATCAGCGACACCTGCGCCGCCTTCCCAAATAATGGCATAGGTTGAGCCGGGAGCAATTTTTTCCCCGCCGTTGGGAGCGGTAATAGTCAGGGCCTGCGAACTGCCCGCCAACATTAAAACCACCATTCCTATCCATAAGGTGTTGCTTTTTCCAATCATATCTCCACCGACCTTTCCGGTTTTTCAACCTGTAACCTTTTCTGATATAAGAACTTATATTTCCGTCCGAACTGCCGTTTGCGACTTACGATAAAAATCCCAAAAAACACCTTTTATTATTATATCACTTGGCAGGTATTCTTGTCAATAAAACTTTCCATATAATATTTAACATTGTTGATTTATATGATTAGTTTTGGTATGGTTGGTTATAAAAGAAGGTCTATACACTGGTTTCCAAAGGTTGACAAATATGATATTCAAAAAAACCATTAATAAGCTGGACAACCTGCTTGGGACCGATATATACCGATTCCTCAGCAGGATAAAAAGAAAATTCGGGAGTACATATATTTCGGATTCTGAAGGGGTTGATTTTTCCTCGCCGGAGATGAAAAGGAAAATCCGGAACCTTATACCGCAAGACGGTAATATAAAGTTGCATTTGGGCTGTGGAAAAAAGCATTTCGACGGGTATATCAATATTGATTTGAGCGAGACAAGCGCTACCGATCTGGTCTGCAATATAAAGAAACTACCCTTTGAAGACAATTCCGTGAAACTTATCGAGACGTATCATGTAATCGAGCATATGCCCAGACACGATTTGCCAATAGCATTGAAAGAATGGTATCGAGTCCTGATATCAGGTGGTAAATTGATTATTGAATATCCTGATTTCGACGAAACCGCCAGGCAATATCTGGCGGGCAACGAAAGCAGGATAGATAATATTTTTGGATTGCAGCGATTCCTGGGCGATGCGCATATGTTTGGTTATAACTTCAAAAGGCTGAAAGAACTTCTCGAAGAAAGTGGTTTTGTAAAGACAGAAGAACGCCCGCCACAGGATTATCATAAAGAACAGGAACCCTGCCTGAGAGCGGAAGCGTACAAGCCATAGGGGTTGCCCTTCAACTATACATAACGTGTATCGAAAAACCATGTCGTTCGGCTTGCAATTCGGCAGCACTAAACGAGTTGCAAAATGACTAACACGGTTTTTTCATTTGGAACGGGTATGAATGAACAGGAATAGTCTCAATATTGTTATCACCAATTCGCACGCCGATAATCGCGGGGACGAAGCCGCCCAGAGAAGCATGATAAATGTTCTCAGAGGGTTGATCCCCAATGCGAGTTTCAGCGTTTTAACCGCATCACCCACAGGACTTCAACTTCAGAAAGATGTTGAAGTTATCAGAATTTTTTCTGCTTACGACAAAAAATTTCCTTTCGTGATTTTCCCGTTTGTTTTTTTGTATGTTCTCTTGCGAGCGCTGAGACTTGACACCCGTTTCCTGATCCATAAATTTGTGATCTTTAAGGCGTTGGCAAGGACAGCCCGCGCCGATCTGGTCATTTCCGCGCCCGGCGGGCCGTATTTCGGGGACCTGTACCGCAGACACGAGATCGGCGAGCATCTGTTGAACATATTTGTCGCCAAATTATTTAAAAAGCCGGTGATGATCTACGGCCCCTCTATGGGGCCTTTTCAGATACGATGGCGAAATGTGCTGCGCCGCTATCTTCTTAATAAGGTGGAAATTATTTCATTGCGCGACTCTGTTTCACATGAATATTTAAAAACGCTCAAGCTGACGAAACCTCTCGTTTATGCGACGGCGGATTCGGCCTTTCAGGACCGTATCGAACCGGACCGTTCACGTATTACGGAGATTATGATTGCGGAGAAGATTATTTCTTCCGACGAATCCGAATCGTCGCCGCGGCCGCTGATCGGCATAACGCCCACCGGCGCCCGTTGGAACTTCCGTGATTCCGCACACCCGCAAAAAGATGAGGCGGATTACATCGCGTTAATGGCCCGCTCCGTGGATCACATCATCAATACATATAACGCAACGGTTGTCTTTTTTCCACAGCTCTATGGCCGCGGCAGTGATCTGCCCCTTATACAGCGGATCGTCGAACAGGTGCGGGCGAAATGTTACATCAGAATCTTGTCGAACAAATTGGATTCCGAAGTGCAGCAGGCCGTTATTTCGCGTATGGACCTTATGATCGGCAATCGTTATCACTCGGTTATATTCGCGCTTAAGGGCCTGGTCCCCACCGTTTGTATAGCGTATGAGCACAAGTCTGTTGGCGTTATGAAGGCTCTTAAAATGGACAAGCTGCTCGTTGAGATAAAAGACCTGACTTATGAAACACTCACTGACAGGATAAACCAGGCCTGGAAAGAACGCGCCGCCGTCAAATTACAACTGGAAACACAGGTGGAAATCCTGCGAAAACGCGCATTTATGAACTCCGTACTGACCGAGGCCCTGGTCAATTGTTCCCTCGAAAACAATACCGGCAAAGATCGGCTGCGAAAAGAAATCGACGATCTTACACAACATTACGGTCTGAATTGACGCGAGCAACAGTCGCTGTTCATTTCAGTTTTTGGCCGGAAATATTTTTTCGATGACGTATTAAATCGGCCCCTCCCAGAATCA
>DAOWIP010000323.1 GCA_030640865.1 Sedimentisphaerales bacterium
CTGAAGTGCAACGCTCATAACAGCATAAACAATAATGTGTTACCACCGAGAAAATTCGTTCGGGGCCCCAGACAGCCAAATTGCCCCGACCCTCTGGCCGAAACGGCCCCAATTTGGTGCCAACGGCACACGAAAATCCGCCGGCGTTTTGAGGGTGGCGTAGTAATTAAAGTTGGGACCGGAATCGTGGAGGAAAGCCCAGCTTGCCGGGTGTCTGCCCAAACGATTTTTCTCTCGATTTTTACGGAATTTCAATCATTTTGGTATTTGTTATTGTTGCACTTCAGATTAAAGTTTACATTTAATATTTTAGACGCGGATTTCGCTGATTCCGCAGAAGTCTAATATCTTATTTCAGCGAAATCTGCGCAATCAGCGTCAAAGTATTTTTTTCTGAAGATTGCGCGAGACACCTGCGGTACGGGTTTTTATAATAGAAGAGAGTTTAACCGCGAAGTATAATAAGCAGGGAATCTTATGAAGCAAATTGACGGACTAAAAAAAGAACTCGCTTTAGCTGATGTCTTTGCCATAGCATCTGGGGCAATGATTAGCTCGGGTTTATTTGTTTTGCCCGCAATAGCTTACGCAAAAGCCGGTCCGGCAGTTATATTATCTTATTTTTTTGCATCCCTTCTTATAATTCCGAGTATTCTCTGTCAGGCTGAACTGGGCAGTGCCATGCCGCGGGCCGGCGGAATGTATTTTTATGTCGAGCGAAGTTTCGGAGCTATTCCAGGGCTTTTTACAGGATTGGCGGACTGGTTTTCATTGGCGTTGAAGATCGCCTTTGCTGTCGTGGGAATAGCTATCTTCATTGAACTTGCACTACTCCAGTTATTTGGTATTGGTATGGCTTCGTGGCAACTGAAAGCTATAGCGATTATATCCTGCATTGTTTTTACCGTCCTTAATATTGTCAGCGTAAAACATACAAGTAAGTTTCAGATTTTACTCGTTATATCGCTGTTAGTGATACTGGCGATCTTTATTTTGTCGGGAGTCAAGAAAGTCGAGTTTGCCAGATATGACGGTTTTTTTGATAAGGGTTGGTTAGCAATATTAGCGACATCAGGCCTGGTTTTCATAAGTTTTGGCGGACTTAATAAAGTCGTGAATGTGGCGGAAGAGGTAAGGGAGCCGGGCAGAAATCTGCCATTAGGAATGTTATTGGCATGGTTAGTTGTTTCGTTTTTCTACATTACTGTTATCGCTATTACTGTAGGAGTAGTTGATGGTTCCGAATTGAGTGGCAGCCTTATGCCAATTTCGCTTGCAGCTTCGAAAATTATACCTTTCGTCGGGTTTGGACTGCTTGGTATCGCGGCTGTCGCGGCTTTTGTAACCACTGCCAATGCCGGCATACTTGCCGCGTCCCGTTCTCCTATGGCCATGAGCAGAGACACATTGCTGCCGCCTGTTCTTTGTCATGTAAGTGAACGATTCAAAACACCCCATATCAGCATATTGCTTACCAGCGGTTCTGTGATTGCGGCAGTTACATTTCTTGACGTTGAAACATTGGCCAAGACTGCTTCCACTCTTCTGATAATTCTTTACATATTAGGTAGTGCCAGTGTGATTATAATGCGTGAAAGCAAAATACAAAGCTATCGTCCCAAGTTCAAGTCGCCTTTGTATCCATATATGCATTTTTTTGCAATCATAGCATATAGTGCACTAATAATAGGCATGGGCAAACTACCCTTGCTCATTGCCGTTGGTTTTGTAGGCTTGAGTTCCATTTGGTACTTGCTGTATGTCTCCAAGCGGGTTAGCAGAGCCTCGGCGGCAATGCACGTTGTGGAACGCGTTACCGACAGAGAACTAAAGACCGTTACACTCGAGGATGAACTCAGAGATATTTTGCTCGAACGGGACGATGTAATCGGAGACAGGTTCGATCAGCTTATAAAAAAATGCGAAATCATCGATGTAAAAGGACCACAACCGGCCGATAAAGTTTTTCGTCAATCCGCAAATATTCTCAGTCATAGATTGGGGATTGATGAATCCGTACTCTTTGAGAAATTCCTCCATCGTGAAGCAGAAGGCTCAACAGTGATTCAGCCGGGGTTGGCAATACCACACATAGTAGTGGAAGGTGAAAACAAATTCGATATATTGCTTGTCCGAGCCGTTGACGGCATTAATTTTCCACATACTCCAGAGCCTGTCCGAGCAATGTTTATTTTGTCAGGCAGCAAAGACGAAAGAAATTACCACCTTCGCGCATTAATGGCAATCGCTCAAATTACCCAGGAAAAAGATTTCGAGCAACGCTGGTTGGCTGCCAGAGATATTGAGACCATAAGAAACCTGATCCTTTTGTCAACCCGAAAACGAGGCGACCATCCATAGTGGTCAGTTAAGCAGGGCGCCGATGAAATCGCAGCATTTATCTGGTACACAGAGAAAATAAAAGTATTTTATTTTGCCCCTTCGACCCTTCGGCTGCGCTCAGGGCAGGCTCCTTCAGGGCGAATAAAGATAAGAACCCCACGACATAAAGTCGGGTGCTAATAAACGCGGTGCCCAGGCCCGCCCTACTTAAGTTATCGCTATCGGACCATAGGCACAGTTGTTATTGCCGATGGCGGGATTGGTGGGCCTTGAGCGGAAATGAATCGGGCGACCGGGCAGAAGGAACAAGCCAGATATAATCATCTCAGAAATTCTTCAGTAATTATCATATCAATATTGTTAATCCCTTTTTTATATGACTAAGGCCGGCGGTATTCTGTTTAAA
>DAOWIP010000287.1 GCA_030640865.1 Sedimentisphaerales bacterium
ACCTTACCGACCATCTCGAAAATCTCCTTAACGCCTACTGTCTTTAACCAAGACCTTTGCAAATTTCATTTATTATCTTAATTTGTCGAGTAATATTTGAATACAGTCTTTAAGCAAAGGGATATCTTTTTCAATAACAGACCAGACGATCTTGGTATCAATTCCAAAATAATCGTGGACAAGAATATTTCTCATGCCAATAATTTTATACCATGGTATTTCAGGATAGTTATTCTGACATTCTTCCGAAATCCGGGCCGCAGCCTCGCCGATGATTTGAAGATGACGTACCATCCAGTTCTGAATAAGCTCATCCTGAACAAAGGCATCTTTGCCTCGGACAGCATACTTTTCAATTTGTTCGATGGATTCGACAATATCCAATAATCGTTCTTTATCGTTTCTCATAATGGGATTGCTTCTTTTAGCACCTGTTCCCGGATACGTGGACGCAAACCGGCCTCGGTGATAACATCTACGTTTTGATTCATCAGCGTCTTAAGGTCCATCAACAGTCCGCCAAGATCGAACAAACTCCGTCCTTCCTGCAAATCTACCAAAAAATCAATATCGCTGTCGGCACGGGCGTTGCCGCGAGCTACGGAACCGAATATTCGCACATTATACGCGCCATAACTGGTTGCAATATTCAAGATCGCATTGCGTTTTTCCGCAAGTAATTCGTTAATACCCATAATCGGACAAACCTTAATTTCACATAAGTAGCTCGCAATAATATCACTCTATTATAATCGAATTTGATTCCTCGTCAACAATACGTATCATATTTCCAGCATTTCAGTTATGCGTTGCAGCCGTTTGTAAAGCTGTTCCCGGTTGTCTCCACCGAGGTGGTCCCAAGGTAGCGTCTCGTTTTCGCCACGCTCCCTGTGTGCGTAAAACGCCGGGTCGAGATCGCATTTCGCAAATGCTGTTAGATAGCGGTTATAATCGAAGCATTCGTCCCATGCGTCGAACCTTGCCCCAGTTGCATAAGCCTCTTCCAACACCCGGCTAAGTCGCCGATCTCCACGGGCGAACACACCCTCCAGAATCGAACGTTCCAGATGATGGAATTTAAGTTTGACCGATGCGCCGCGCAGGCTCTTTTTTTCTTCCAGCAGTTTTTGTTTCGCTTTTCGGAAATAGTCGATTTTTTGTTGCGCTATCCAGCCAAAAGGTGTATGCGGCTTGGGCACCAGCCAGGATACCGCAGCGTTCACCTGAGCGACACCACCGGCTACCTCTTGTCGCAAACGGGAAATCCACGCCGCCAGTTCAAGAATTCCCATAATATCCTCTTCGGTCTCGCCGGGAAAACCCACCATAAAATATAACTTTACCTTCCGCCACCCGGCCTCATAAGCAGCCCTCATCGTCGCATCAAGGTCCGCCTCGGTTACGCGCTTGCCGATTGCCTTACGGATTTGGTTACTTGCCGTCTCGATCGCAAGCGTCAATCCTTCCCGCCGTGTTCCAGTTACCTGACGCGGTACATCCTTCAACTGCTTATCAACCCGAAGCGAAGGCAGCGAAATACCCACATGACAACCCTCAAACTGTTTATAAAGCGTTTCTACCAGTTCCCTCAGTTGTGGATAATCGCTTGTGGAAAGGCTCAGCAGCGAGACGGTATCGTGTCCAGTATTAAGATAACTCTGCCAGGCAAGCTCGGCGATCTTCTCAACACTTCGGCAACGGACTTTTCCCCTGGTGTGTCCGGCATGGCAGAATGCGCACCGTTGCGGACAACCGCGCATAATCTCAATCGCGATCCGATCGTGCGTTGTCTGTGTATGGGGCACCAACGGAGCCGTTGGGAACGCCGCGTTGTCCATGTCTTCTACAACAGCCCGCTCAACACACTCCGGCACGCCCTGTTCGGTTGGTCGGCAGGATTTCAACCGGCCTTCATTGTCATATTCGCACTGGTAAAACCGCGGCACATACACATAGCTAAATTTTCGTGCCAGCGATAGTAATATATCCCGACGCTCAAGGTTTTGGCCTCGTAGTTTCCGGTATTCATCGACTACCGCAGGCAGGGCCTCTTCGCCGTCACCCAGGATGATAAGGTCAAAAAAATCCGCTACCGGCTCGCAACAGTCCGACATCGGCCCTCCGCCAACCACCAGCGGTTCATCCCCGCCCCGCTCCAGCGACCGAAAAGTAATCCCCGCCATATCCAATATGTACAACACATTACTATAACACAGTTCGTGCTGTAGAGAAATCCCCAGTATATCAAATTGACGTACCGGCCGCCGCGACTCCCATGAGAACAGCGGTATCTCTTTATCACGCATTACCTCCGCCACATCGACCCACGGACAGAACACTCGTTCCGCGACTACACCGGGCATGTCATTCATCGCTTTGTACAGAATCGCCAACCCCAGGTGACTCATCCCGATAGCGTAGGTGTCCGGGAACGCCAGCGCCACGGCTATATCACCCGGCTGATATTCGCTGCGTATCTCATTAACTTCACCGCCGATATATTGCCCGGGCATTCGCACTCGCGGCAGTAAAGTACTCGAAATAATCTGGTTTAAATTGTTGGTCATATCATGCATATATTATTGTTATTCCGCTCAAAAAGCCATGAAATATGACGCCAGCGTCAAAAGTACTTTGCCCACTCGATTTTGGGTCGCTGGTGCTGTTTTTGCGGCGTTTTTCGGACTTTTGGTGGTTGCATCAAATATTTGTAACACTACTAACGCTGTCTATCGTTGGCGGACGAGCAGATGATCGGGGGTGAGGCGAGAAGGGAGATTGTACGATTTAAGGTCGTTCAGAAAGCGGCGTCCGTCAGTGTAATAACCGGCAGTGGGAGTGATTTCGGGACAATGCTTTCGGAAGTGACCGTTGAGCATTTCCAAAAACAGTTCGCGGAGGTATTTGCCGGCCATAGAGGCCAAAGCTATAGGAAGCTGTTGCTGGTCGCCCTTCTGTAAAAAATGGATTTTCACAGATGTGTTATTCGGGCCGGTAAGAAGGTAACTGCTGAGGGTGTTGACTTCTTTAAGGATTTTCAAGCTGAAGTCAGGGAACATCCTCTGCAAAGGTTGTCGATAGTGGCTGCGGCCGGACTGCTTGTCGATAACTATCTGTAGATTCTGTCGGCTATATTGTTTCATGCCGCGGTGGATAAGCTCGCAAATCAGAGAAAACAAAACAGACGCCTTATTATTCACGGCCTCAACAAGTCGATTGTATTCGCCTGTGAACATGGGATGGCTCCAGAGCGCCAGCAGCCGAATGTTATGGTTGCTCATGTCGTTGGCAAAGGCGGCGGCGGCTGTAACGATGTCATCATGGTCATATCGCAGGGGCCAATCCTCAGCAGAAGCATACCAGGGGTATCCGGATAATTCAGCAGGGCAGTTGCTGTCAAAATGTTGCAATAACCGGCCGAGGGTTTGGAATTGGGTTGCGGCAGAGGCTGTATAAAGTGAAGCGAGAACGCCGCGCTGAAGGCAATTATATCGGCCGCGGGAACTGTAAAGTTTTTTACTGTCGTTGATTACGATACGGCCGGCACCGGCTGAACGGTGTTTACAAACACTTTGCCGAAGAATGTCCCAGAGCGATTGATCGAGCAGTTCAT
>DAOWIP010000149.1 GCA_030640865.1 Sedimentisphaerales bacterium
GCTATCAGGTCGAACAGGCCGACGCCCTGGCCAATCAAATCGCCGAACTGAATCAGCAGGTTGTCGTGGCCGAGGCCGGTCGCGGCGGTTCGGCTGCCGCCCTGCGCGACCAACGAGATATGCTGCTCAAACAACTCAGCGAACTAATCAGTATAACCGATCGCGAAGTCGAAGGCGGTTCCGTAAATGTTTTTATCGGCAGCGAACCCCTGATACAATATTCCGACAGCCGCGGCCTGTCCTATGTGGAACGCGAAGATGCCAATGGTAACAAACTGGCCCAAATCGTCTTTAGCGATAATGAAGATACTGTGGCCCTGACCAGCGGTAAGATTTACGGACAGATTACCACCCGCGACGATCAGGTCGGAGGTGTCATCGACGATCTCGATAACTGGACCAAGGCCATGATCTTCGAAGTGAACAAACTACATAGTCTTGGCCGTGGTCTGGATGGGTTCACTTCGGTCACCTCCTCCCTGAATGTTGACGACGCGGACGCCTCTCTCGCAGTTACGGCTGACACAGGTCTGCCCTGGCAAGCGTCCAACGGCGTGTTTTTTGTTCAGGTTTACGACAGTAACGGCGACGCCATAGGCGGGCCGCAAATGGTCGAAGTGAGCATCGGTATGGGTGGGACCGACACAACCCTGAATTCACTGACAGCCAGTCTGGATAATATCGATGGTATTACAGCCTCGGTAGATGGCTCGAACTATTTACAAATCGACGCGACGACCTCCGGACATACATTCGCCTTTTCCGCTCCGACTAATTCCGGCGATGCTACCGACGCGCTGACAGCTCTGGGGATTAACACGTTTTTCGACGGTTATAATGCCGCCACTATTGACGTCAGGGCCGATCTTGCTGCTGACCCTCGTCAACTCGCCGCAGGGGCTAACGGTCTGCCGGGCAATGGTGATGTTGCCGGCCAAATCGCCCAGTTGGCAACGAGCGGTGTTACTTCACTCAACGGACTCAGCATAAATGACAAGTTCCGCTCCATCGTAGGTGGCGTTGCCACAGACAGCAAGGCGGCCCAGGATAATTACACCGCTGCCGACGTTGTTGTCGAAACCCTCGAACTGGAACGCCAGAGTATCAGCGGCGTGTCCATCGACGAAGAAGCAATGCACATGATCGTGTTCCAACGCGCATTCCAGGGAGCCGCTCGTTACGTAAGCCTGATCGACCAATTACTGGATGAGGTCATAGCACTTGCAGGATAAGAAAGATAAGAAGAATTCAGAATTCAGAATTCAGAATTCAGAAGACAGAAGACAGAAGACAGAAGAACCCCCCGATTTTACATCGGGGGCTAATAAGAGGTTGTCCATAAGAGACAGTGAATGTACGAAGCCAATAACAAATAATAATTAACAAGAAATAAGAAATAAGAAATAAGAAACAGGAAATAAGAAATGCCATCTGCGGTAAGACCATCAAATGTGCCTCGTGTAACTATGCTGATGCAGACTAATCTGCTGATGAATAATATTCGCACGAATTCAGTTGATCTGCTTAAAGTCCAAAATCAGTTGACTACCGGACTTAAGCTGGCTCGGCCCAGCGACAGCCCGGCAGATGCCTCCACTATAATGCACCTTGACGGCGTACTGGAAAATCAGCGGCAATATCTCAATAACATCAGCTACGCGACAGACTATCTTGCCAGTACAGACACCGCCTTAGGCCAGATTGTGGACATGGCCAACGAGGCCCACGTTCTGGCGCTGGGCAGTGTCGGTACCGCCACCGACGACGCCGGTCGCCAATCCAATGCGCTGATGATCGACCAGATTATTCAACAGTTAATCACTATCGGCAATCAAACATCACGCGGCAGTTATCTTTTTGCCGGGCAAAAGACCACCGAGGCTCCCTTCGAGTCCTACGAAGGCGGTGTGCTGTTCACCGGCGACCTTTCCGGCCTACAGACCCGTGTTGCCCAATACAATCTGATGAATTTCAACATTAACAGCAATGAAACCTTCGGTGCCCTGAGCAGTCAGGTGCAGGGTATTGTCGATCTGAACCCTGATATAACGACATCAACGTTACTGTCAGACCTCAACGGTGCTCTGAATCAGGGCGTTCGTCTCGGCAGTATCATTGTCAGCGACGGTACCAACAGCGACATCATCGACCTGAGTAACTGTGTTACCGTTAACGATGTAATTAACAAAATTAACGACGAAACCGCTGTTACCACTACCGTTGCCATTGCCGCTGACGGAACATCCATGCAAATTACCTCGACACTCGGCGGCGCCGATATTATGGTGGCCGAAGTGGGTACGGGTTATACGGCACGCGACCTGGGAATACACGAGACAACCGGGGCAGGTGCCGCTTTAACGGGCCAGGACGTCGATGCTCGCCTTTCGCTGACCACGCCGGTAACGGCGCTGGCCGGCGGGGCGGGCATCGATACTACTAACGGTCTGAAAATCAGCAATAGTTATTTGTCCGACGTCAATCCAATTGATATTTCCACAGCGCAAACTCTGGGTGATATTCTCAATGTCATCAATAACTCCGGTGTCGGTGTTCGAGCTGAAATCAACGCCGAGAGCGAAGGTATTAACATACTTAACCAATTCAGCGGTTCAAGGATGTATATCGGAGAAAACGGAGGCACCACTGCCACCGATCTCGGAATTCGATCACTGACCAATACCACCAGTCTTTCCGAACTCAACGGTGGCGAAGGCGTGGCCACGACGAACGATTCCGGTGATGGTATAATACGGATCACCGCTCGTGACGGCAGTACCTATGACATCAATGTCAGTACCGCCGAGACCGTTCAGGATGTTCTTGATTTGATCAACGCCGGTTGTGGTGGCCATATAACCGCTGCTCTGACTGGTACAGATAACGGTATCGAACTAACCGATACAGTCAGCGGCGCCGGTGATCTTGGTGTTACCACCATCAGCGACAACGGCTATTTCATCGCCAAACAACTGGGATTTTACGAAGATGATAACGACGGCCTATCGGCGGCCTCCGATACCCTTACCGGGGCGGACGCAAATCCCATTATGCCCGATGGTCTGTTTTCACACTTGGTCGCATTACGCGATGCGATGTTGTCCAATGACGACGCGGCTATGATGGCGGCCGACGACGCCTTGGTCGGCGACCGTGAAAATATCAGTAATATGCACGGCATGGTCGGCTCAATGATGCGTACCGTCGAAGACAGACAAATGCACATGGAGGATAATATCCTCGCCACCGAGACGTTACGCTCCGACATCCGTGACATCGATTTCACCGAAGCCATCACGAAGTATCAAAACCTTTACACTGCGCTGCAGGCTAATTTGACGAGCGGTGGTATGCTGACGAATATTTCACTACTTGATTTTCTCAGATGATAGGAAATAAGAATGTTGTTAACGAAATCACGAAAGCAAGTAATCCGAACCCTTTATTGTGACATACAAGACAAGGAGGTTTAGTGTCATGAAGGTCGAAACAACCAGATTTGGCCAGATTGAAGTAGATGAGAACCGGCTGATAAAATTTCCCTCTGGGTTGCTGGGATTCCCCGACAACCATGATTTTGCGCTTGTGCAAACCAATGACGAGGGAAGCTTTTTTTGGCTACAGTCGATTGATCGATCCGAATTGGCCTTTGTGGTCTGTGATCCGCTGCTGTTTTTGCCGGATTACCAGGTAGCGGTCAAGCCCGAAGATTTAAATAAGATCAGTCTCAGTAATATGGACGACGTCCAGGTGCTGATCATTATTAACAAAATCGATCGGACGCTGACCGGAAACCTGCAGGGACCACTGGTCATTAACGCCGTCAATCGCAATGGACGGCAATTGGTTCTCTCTGAGAAGAAGTATAGTACCAGGCATCCTCTGATGGAACTGGAACCGGCTGAGAAACAGGTTTCCAGGACGGCTTGACTGCCTCTCGGCAGCGCCGAAACTGTTTCTCGGTTCAGGTACCGTCCATCAGGGTGGCCCAGGCGGCGTATGGACCCTCATAGAACTTGTTGAAAGTTTCCGGGCCGCAACGCCGTGGTTGATAACTTATCCGAAGGGTTCGCCGCAAGGCGGACCGCTGCATTGCCCCAAGGGGCAAAGGAGCTTGAGGATGCTGGTTCTAAGCAGACAAAAAGATCAGACGATTATGATTGGTGATAATATTGAAATCACCATCGTAGATATTCGGGGCGACAAAGTCCGAATTGGGATTGCCGCTCCGTCGAATATACCCGTGCATCGTAAGGAAGTATATGATGCGATTAAACAGGAAAATAAACAGGCTGCCAATGTAAAACTCGAGGACATCACCACGCCTCCGAAGAAGGCCCAAACTGAAAAAAACGATGTCTCCGAAAAACCGCCTGATAATCATACATAACTAATCGTGTAGAACAAAATGAGTAATAATACGGAACTAAGGATTCGAGTCAAGGAGGACTAACTATGGCAAGAATCAACACAAACATAGCGGCTCTTACAGCACAGAAACATCTGGGACGTTCGACAACCGAGATGAACACCACTCTGCAGCGGCTCAGCAGTGGTCTGCGGATTAACCGAGGTGCCGATGACCCAGCGGGGTTGATAGCCTCGGAGACACTGCGCTCGGAAATGGCCAGCATTTCCCAGGCTATCGAAAATACCCAGCGCGCCTCGAACGTCATAGCAACTGCCGAGGGATCGCTGGCCGAGGTTGCCAACCTTTTGGTCAATATTAAGGAACTCACTGTGGAGGCTGCCAACACCGGCGCCCTGAGCAGTGAAGAAATCAAGGCCAACCAATTGCAGGTGAACTCAGCTATCGACAGTATCACCCGTATTGCCAACGCGACTACATTCGCCGGCCTGCACCTGCTTAACGGCAACCTCGACTATGTTACCAGCGGTGTGGCTACTTCAGCTTTCAAGAGCCTGGATATTTACAGCTCCCAACTCGGCAGTCAGAGCTATATGTCAGTGAAAGTGTCGGGAATTCTTTCCGCGCAGCGTGGGCACCTTCAATATCAAACCAGCCAGGTGAACTCTTCCGTAACGCTGGAGGTGGCTTCCAATCGTGGCGTGGAGGTCTTTAATTTTGTTTCCGCGTTTCATGTTTCGAATATGGTCTCGGCCATCAATGCCGTTACCGATGCCGCCGGTGTTTGCGCAACCTTTATCAACGGCGCGAATCACGCATCAGGCGTTGTCTTTCGAAGTGTGGATTACGGCTCCGACGCTTTTGTCTCTGTTCGTCTGCTGCCCAGCAGCAGTGGTACCTTTACGGTCTATGATTCGGATGGTATTACCACCAAACAGCGAGATGCCGGCCGCGATGTCCAGGTTACTGTCAATGGTGCCAACACAATCGGGACCGGCCAGGAGATTATTTTGAATTCGTCTTCTCTTAGCTTAAAGACGAAGCTTGACTCTGCCTTTGGCGCCGGTAATACTTCCACCTTCTACATAACCGGCGGTGGTGCTATGTTCCAACTCGGTCCCCATATCAATACATCCGAACAAACCAGCCTTGGAATAAATTCGGTAATCGCGTCTCGACTTGGGTCCACGGATTTGGGTTTTCTCAATGAGGTTGCAACGGGCGGTTCATATTCTCTCGTGGGAGGTAATGCTTCAGGTGCCGCTAAGATTATCGAGAAGGCCATCGGGCAAATTTCCAACTTGCGAGGTCGGCTCGGTTCCTTTGAGCGTAACACGCTTGATACCAATGCTAACTCCCTGCGTATCACACTGGAGAATGTTACCGCTTCCGAATCGGCTATCCGCGACGCTGACTTCGCCGTCGAAACGTCCGAACTAACCCGCAGTCAGATTCTTGTTAGTGCCGGTACTTCCGTACTGGCCCTGGCCAATCAGACTCCGCAGTCCGTATTGGCCCTGCTGCAATAAAGAAAGTGGTAGCCGTTCACGGGTCCTTACTAGCCCCCGATGTAAAATCGGGGGATTCTTCTCTTTTATTGGCCCTGAAAGGGCGAAATAAAGTCCGCCACAGGCGGATACAAAATGTGAACGGTTACAGAAAGTGAAAAGTGTGAAGAGTAGAGAGAAAGGCAGGAAGAAAAGAAGTGAGAAGAGATGAATTATAATTAACACTTTCAGGTAACTATCGTCCATAGTTTCTGAAAATGGTTATCCTCCGTGACAAGGCACAACTCATCCGGTTGTGCCTTTTTTTTGTAATTGTTCCGCCATGACGCCAGCGTCAAAAGTACTTTGCCACCCGACAAGCCATCCACATCGAAGACTCGGTAGCTGCCACCTAATTTAATGGTATAGGAATTTGTATTAGCCACAGAGGTCTCAGAGGACTCAGAGAAAAGAAACTATAAATCTCTGTAATACAATCTTGTAATTCTTTGTTTTTCATACGCGTTTTCAAGGACGTAACATTGTAACTATTTGTTTTATAAGGGCTTATCCTGAAAAACTCACGAGGCCAACTTTCAAGGTTTTGCAAGCGAAACCTTGGAGTTTAACGCTTTATGGCC
>DAOWIP010000454.1 GCA_030640865.1 Sedimentisphaerales bacterium
ATTAACGGAATGAGCAAGGCTTATGCGATGACCGGTTGGCGGGTGGGCTACACAGCCGGGCCTGAAGACGCGGCTGGCGCTATCAGCCGGATGCAGTCGCACATGACCAGCGGCCCAGCTACATTCTGCCAGCTCGCATCAATCGAGGCACTTCGCGGAGGCCGGGAGGATATCAGGAGGATGCACGCCGAGTTCGCCAAACGCGCCAAACGCATTTATGAGCGTCTTAATGACATTGAGGGCGTTACCTGTCCCGAACCGACCGGAGCTTTTTATGCCTTTCCAGATGTGCACCGGACGTACTCCAAACTCGGCGTCAGCGACAGTGTGGAGTTTTGTAGTAAGCTGCTGGAAGAAGCCAAAGTTGCCTGCGTACCCGGTATCGGCTTCGGCTGCGACCAGAATATCCGCATGAGCTTCGCCACCAGCATGGACCTGATCGATAAAGGTGTTGATCGCCTGAAGGACTTTATTGAAGCTGCCGGTTGATTATCCAGCCGATGGCGATTGTAATGTATAACAAAGCCTGACCGACAATTGAACGTCATGCCTGTGGAGGTAAGATAGATAATGTTTTCTTTTTCATTCCTTTTGGTCCTTATCTTTTCATTTTTTACCCTTACAGGATGTGATGCGTTAAAGAAATCGGAATCATCACAATATCATGTTTTGCTGGAGGAAAAATTCAGTTCAGATTTAGAAAACTGGTGGGTTGAAGGTTCAGAAAAGGTTTGGATACAGGATGGTCGATTATATATCGATGCGAATAATGACAAAAACAAAACAAACAAAAAAGGAAGGGTTTGTACTGTATGGTATAAAAAACCTTTCGAGTCAGATAATTTAATAATTGAATTTGATGCTCATGTAATAGAATCAAAATTAAAGTGTAATAATATAAATTTCTTTTTATTTTATACTCACCCCGGCGAAAAGACAATGTATGAAACGCGCAATACACGTTCAAGCGGCGAATATAAATTATATCATAGCCTGAACGGTTATATTTTTACATATTTGAGAGATTGGCAGGAAGAAGCAGGGGTATATCCTGACGGATCAGCGAAAGCCAGATTTCGAATTCGCAGGTGTCCGGGCTTCGAATTGTTAGCGGAAAATTACGCGTATCACAATGAGGGAGGACAAACATACCATATTGTTATTATTAAAAAGGGAAATAAATTGACTTATAGCGTAGATGGCAAGGTCTTTAATGAATGCTATGATCCTGAGCCGTTAAAATTCGGGTACTTTGGTTTGAGAACAAATATGACATATCTTTGGCTGGATAATATAATTGTAAAGAGTGCGTAAACTAAAATGCGCCGTGGAAAATAATCCGTTCAGATTGTCATGGTAAGTGGTGCCGTAATTGTAACGCGGGTGCCGCGTCCGATGACAGATTCGATGTCAAGTTTGCCTCCCTGGTAACTCAAACGCTCGCGGATGCTGAACAGCCCAAAACCCTTGGCCTGTTTGCTGGTCGGTTTGACTTGTGAGGTATCGAAGCCGACCCCATTATCCTCCACGGATATTTTGATTTGCTCGCCCTGTTTCCGGATTGACACCTGGACCTCATCAGCCTTGGCGTATTTAGTGATGTTAATCAGCAATTCTCGTACTGCCCGATACAAAAGTGAACTAATATCGTTGTCCAGTTGTTTGCTCTCGCCTTTGGTCTCGAACCGGTACGCAATACCGTGCTCCTTCTCGAGGTTTTCCAGAAGCCCCTCTACTGCGGGCTCTAAACCGAGCTTATAGAGTATGGGAGGATACAACTCATGGGTTAATGACTGCGTACAGTGAAATGCCTTTAATATTAACCTGTTGATCTCATTAAGAAGCTCGGCCATCTCTCCCGGAGGGACCATTTTGCGCACACTGCCTAACTTGATATTGATTACAGCCAGAAGCTGTCCGATATTATCGTGTAAATCCGTTGCGAACTGGCGCCGCTGACGCTCCTCAGTCGCTGATATTTCCGAAGCCAGAGACTGTAACTGCTCCTGGTAGGCCTTGATTTTCTCCTCTACCTGCTTACGCTCAGTGATGTCTCGAAATATCTCCAGCTTCGACATACTACCGTCAACGTTCGTCAGCCGTGTATCAAGAAGATCATATGTCTTGTTGCTTTTGACGGAATACCATTCCCATCGGACGGTTTTGCCCGCAAAGACATCCTTGATTTTACACCAGGGACAGACTGCTTTGAGGTTGTGTAAGTACTCATAACATTTGCGCCCATCGATCGGACCAAATTCTTTTTGGATTGTGGGATTTATGTATTCGATGTCATATTTTTGATTGACGATATATACACCATCTGCCATAGAGTCAAGAATGGCAGTAAGTTTATCCCGCTCATGTGATACAGCTGCCTCCGCCTGCTTGCGAGCGGAAATGTCACGAGCGATCGCCAGACTCATACGTTGACCGTGGCTGACAAAAAAAGCTCCACTAATCTCAACAGGGAAAACAGTTCCGTCTTTTCTCCGATGATTAACTTCGAACATCGCATCTTTCACATGTCCGTCCCGGACTTTAATGAACTGCTCATATCCTTCGGGATCGATGTCCTTGATAGTCAATTCCATAAATTCTTCTTTGCTGTAGCCCAGTAACTCACAGGCCGCCTGATTGACATCTATGAATTCCCCATTATCATCGGTTATAAATATGGCGTCTTTGGCTGTCTCAAA
>DAOWIP010000534.1 GCA_030640865.1 Sedimentisphaerales bacterium
AAATCAGGGCCGAACGGCGGCAAAGGAGCGCCGAAACCACGCTGACCATTATTAATACCACAAAGCATAAGTGAGTTGAGCGGGTAGAGGGGGCCGACCTTTACCACATCACTGTAAGTAATCATATCCCGATAGGTGATCCATTGTTCACGGCGGGAACCTTTGCCGAAAAAGCCCATATCTTTCCCTCCCCGCCAAATATTGTCGCCGTGCAAAAGCCAGAAAGGAGAGGCCCACGTACCTGTTGTAATGCTTATAAATATATCGGGGCGAATGTCGCGCAATTCACTGTTCAGCCGAAATATGGCTTCGGTCTCGGTGATAAGCTTGGCATCGGTACCGTCGAACTTGAAAAAGTTCACGTTGTATTTTTCGATCATATCGACACAACACTGACGGAAACACGCATAATATTTCCGGCCTGCCAGAGAAAACCCCTTTCGGTCGGTTTCGAACCCCTGTTGTTTTCCGTATAACAGACGCTGTTTTTTCGCATGGCTGTAACCACCAAACGGGGAAAGCCATGTTCCCACCTCACTGTTATACCGTCTTGCCAGTTTCGTCATAGACGTAAAGCCGTTGGGGAAATTTGTTTTGTGAAATTGCCAGAGCGTTGCGTGATTATCCCAGCCATCGTCGAACACGAAAGAGTCCATTTTCACGCCACGCTTTGTAATCAGTTCTTTCCCAAAATGTCGTATGACGTCGAGACATTCCGATTCGTTCATTTCACGATCGTGCCACGCGATGTCATACCATGAATTATAATGCAAAAAGGGCCTGTAAGGAGAAACCCTTTCCCTTTCGACGTAATATAAGAAACCGCGGCGCAACTGTCCTTCAGGTACGACACCCATCACAGATGATTGAGAAAGGGGCTGTTTCGGGGATAATAAAGTATCCCGATCCAACTGACATACAATCCGTTTTTTATGATTGTCCCGGCCGTCGGCTTTTGTGATTTCGCTTTTGGAATTCGGATGTTCATAAGCGAAGAACATATTTCCCGCTATGGCCGGGGAACCGGAAACTGTTCCTGTTACACTACCCTGTTCATTCGGCAGATCGATAAGCACAATTCTTTTTATCCTGATATTATTCTCAAGAGCTTTCAATGTTATTACCTGCCTGATATAGTTCGAGTCGTCTCGCAGGATCAGGGACCAGTCCAATTGCAGTTTATTATCCCTGGAGAGAAGAGTTGCCTTAATCTCTTTGCCGGAGGACCGCCGAGCCAGGTTGATCGAATCCGGTTCGGCCGTCAGGTTCGTAACGACCAGCTTTCGTATCTCCATCTCCGAACAGCGAATCGTGTTTTCATTATTGATGGTAACGGTAAAGAATTCGCTGTTTTTACAAATTATTTTTGAGTTGGAAACCTTGTCAGTCAGGCTGTCGGGTTTCAGATGGCCATCCCTGAAGTCAAACACCAGGCTCAATAAATCATTTTGAAGTTTCGCGCCTGCTCCCTGAATTCGAGCGACTGCCTGTCCCGGTTGTTGATTGCCGGGATATACAATTGCGGCAGCAGCTATGCTGCCTGATGACAAAATGATAATGCCTGAAACGAAGAATCCGATACGAAGCTGATTTTTCAAGTAAAACGAAAGTTTGGAAATCATTCTTTTTACTCCGATATTTCTAAAATTTCATTGCAATTACAGGTCAAACATATAAAGCATTACTGAGCAAATACAGCGTCCAGGCTTTTGTCCGGCACGTCCCATACCACGTTATGCGGGGGAAGTTTTTCGTATTTCATAAACTCCGGCAGTCGGTCGTCGGCTGTGTTGAAACCGGCCGCGGTATTAAAAGCATGTTCCTTATCGATGATTTCCTTACCGATACGGGCGATGTCCTCTATTTTCCAGTTTGTGCCGAGGACGCCGTTGCATTCTTCCACCATTCCCTCAATGCCGGAAGTAATATCCAGAATAGCAAGGGCAATGAACAGGCAGTGGCCGGCGGTATCAATGAAAGCGGTAGTATAATGGAAGTTGCGCACAAGCTCCACCTTGTCTATGTCTAATTGGTCCACTTTTCCGCCTACGCCCAAAATTTCCGACGCGATGGTATATCCGGCGGTGTGATCGGCCCCCATAGTGCTGATAGCGTAAGTGATGCCGATACCTTTGATAGCGCGTGGGTCGTAAGCAGGCATCGCCTGGCCCTTGACGGTGGGGCAGCGTACCACACCGAACATTTTTGCAGTGGCCGCCGCACCATTTCCCAAAATACGGCCCAAAGCGGTGCCCTGGCGAATTTGCTCCAGTAGTGCTATCGCTTTTTCGCCGTCGCCGAATTCGGCCAAACCCGCTTCCATAGACACTCCGAGGGTTACTCCAGTCTCGATGGTGTCGATTCCAAGGTCGTTACAGATTCGGGTGAGCCTTCCGATGGTGTCGAGATCGTCGATACAACAATTAGCACCCAAAGCCCAGGCGGTTTCATATTCGAGTGACGAGACCAGTTCATCGCCGTTGGTTTTGGGAATGACATTCGAGCATTTGATTATACAGCCGGGATGGCAGGCGTGCCCCATAGTTCCCACGCCGCCGCGTTTTTCGCATAGTTCGGCCATTGTTTCGCCGGATATTTTTGACGCTCCTTCAAAACGCCCTTCGCGGAAATTTCGAGTCGGCAACCCTCCAGCCTCGTTGAGAATATTTACCAGAATAGCGGTTCCAAACGAGTTCAGCCCACCGCCGGGTTTAGTTACGTCATGATTTAGCAGGGCCTCGTTAAGTTTTTTACATCCCGCCTTAAATATCTCCTTGTTGTTAATTGCCACGCCCGGAGCGTCCGTATCGTCAACGACGATAAACTTCAAACGCTTACTGCCCAGAACAGCACCCAAGCCGCCGCGGGCGGCATATCGACTGGGACGATTGTCAATGTCATTGAAGCAGACTCCGGCCAGGGCCATTTTTTGTTCTCCGGCTATGCCGATTCCCATGATATTGACTTTTTTACCGTAGTGTTCGAAGAGCTTCGCATAGGCCTGGTAAAGCCCCATTCCGGCATACTCATCCACCGCGAAAAAGGTTGCTCCATCCTTGTTTATAAGTATGCCCCACCAGTTATCGTTATTGGGAGAACCATCGACAACTACAGCTTTTATACCGAGTTTGGCGAGCGATTGGGACCATGCGGTGCCGGCATTGGCCTCTTTTATTCCCCCTGTGAGAGGAGATTTGGCGCCTACCGAAATTCGCCCGGAGCTTGCGGCACTGGTTCCGGTTACTATCCCCGGTGCAAAAATGATTTTATTGTTGGGTCCCAAGGGGTGGCAAAGGGGATCAACCTCATCACAGAGAATCGAGGAAGTAAGGCCTCGTCCGCCGAGGTGTTTGTATTTTTCCGGTACATCTTCCCAATAAGAGTTGCGGTCTGTCATATTTATACGCAGGATTTTAGCCATTTTTTATCTCCTGTTTTCGCAAGTTTTGTTATTACTCAGTTTGCTGGTGGATTTGGCGGCGTTAGTTTATGTTCGCTACATAAACGAGGTGTCGAGCTATTGCGAATTCCGCGGAAGCCCATGATACTACTTTCCTTGAGCGGCAGTTGGGTGGCGCCGGTAATGGCGTCGCAGGCGGCCGGTACGGCCATCCACGATCCGCCCCGGACCATCCGAAAGCCGTCAAGGCCGACATGGAAAGACGTGGTGTACCAGTCCAGTGTCCACTCAGCCATATTTCCTACCAGGTCACATATACCGTAAGGACTGTTGAATTTTCCAAAACTTCCAACCGGCGCAGTGTATTCGAAGCCGTCGTCGGCTCCGTCGTAATTACACCGATGAACACCATCAGCGTCCGGTGATTCGTTTCCCCAGGGGAACCGTCTTTGGGGATTGGGGTTAAGTTTTTTTTTCGTTTTGTCGCCGTCGAGATAATTTCCTCCGTGCAAAGCCTTCTCCCACTGCGCCTCCGTAGGTAAAGTCAGCCCGCACCACTGAAGAAAACCAGCCGCGTCGTACCATGACACATAACCTATCGGATAATTTCCGCGGTCAGGCTTGACGCTATAGGTATTGTCATTATGCTTTTCTATCCCGCAACGACTTGAGTGGGTCATCCGTTGATTCCAGCCGGCACCCTCGTCGCCGACTTCATTAAGATAATCGACGTACATAGAGATAGTCGTTTCACACTTTGCCAGATAAAAATCGGGCAGGGATGTTACAGGTTTTTGCTCCTTTGTTTCGTCCCTGTCGGCGCCAGGGATGCTTTTCATTATAAATTCACCACCGGCCACTCGAGCCATTTTGATGCCGCGTACACGAAATTCAACCTGGGCCAGGTCGGCAAAACCGGTTTGGCCGGTTCCCCACCAGATAATTTTTTTATGGCCCGGCTTTTCGACAAGATCATACCCGTTACCCTTGAGATACCTCATCGGCAGAAGTTTCCATGTTGCGCCGAAATCAATACTATAACGGACAAAAACATAGGCAGGCATGTCGGGTGAGACGTCCTTGTCGTTGAGATCATACTCGATAACCGTTCGTGGGCCTGCTAACTCGGTCGGGTCCTGCTTGACGTCCACATTGGAGATGTCCACCCATTGCCCCATTGCTCCGGAACACCAGATAAGTATCACAGCCGCAAACAACGATAATTGGTACTTCATATTTCTGATTCCTCGTGTTCATAGTTAATCAGCATGGGCTGAAGCCCATACTACGGGACTAAAGCACGGCCAAGATGGCCGTGGCACACTTTGTTTCATCTTCCGCAACAGGTACTTACTACACATTTTCCGGTAATACCCAAGGCTTTCGGTAGGTGCGCTTCAGGTATTTGTTTGCCTCATTATTATTTTTCACAGTTTCGGTTTCAGAGTCGAATTCAAGTTGTTTGTTGCCTACACG
>DAOWIP010000066.1 GCA_030640865.1 Sedimentisphaerales bacterium
ATTTTGCTCGCTCTTAATGCCTGCTAAGACAATTACTTATGGTGGTGTAACACTTGGGAGTTGAATCCGCCCTTTATTAGTTATGTAGGATGGGTTTCAGCCCATGCTGTCTGACTTTTGACGCTGGCGTCCATTTTGGAACGATATTATTTTTTGTCTGCCAGGGCTGCTTGTGCTGCTGCCAGCCGGGCGATTGGTACCCGGAATGGTGAACACGAAACGTAATTCATCCCTACCTTATGGCAGAAATGGATACTGGCTGGATCGCCGCCGTGTTCGCCGCAGATGCCGATTTTAAGTTTCGGCTTGGTTTTGCGTCCCAGTTTGATACCTATATCGACTAATTTGCCGACTCCGTTTTGGTCTAAGCTTTGGAACGGGTCGGACTCATAGATACCCTTGTCAACATAGTCGCCCAGGAACTTACCCGCATCGTCGCGTGAGAATCCCATTGTCATTTGCGTCAGGTCATTGGTTCCGAAGCTGAAAAATTCGGCTTCTTTGGCGACTTCGTCGGCTGTCAGGGCTGCCCGTGGCACTTCGATCATTGTGCCGACCATATATGGAATCTTGGTCTTTTTTTCCTTGAAGACCTTATTGATTTCATCGATCACATGTTTTTTGACGAATATTAATTCTTCGACTGTACCGACTAACGGGATCATTATTTCCGGCAGTACTTTTTTGCGCTTCTTTGAGACGGTGATTGCTGCTTCTATGATTGCCCTGGCTTGCATCCGGGCGATCTCTGGATAGGTAATTGACAGTCGGCAGCCGCGATGGCCCAGCATTGGGTTGAATTCGTGTAGGTCTTCTACTTTCGCCTTCACTTCTGCGGGTTTTACTCCCAGTCGCTTGGCCATTTCTTTTTGGCTGGCAACGTCTTGCGGCAGGAACTCATGTAGTGGTGGGTCTAATAATCGTATGGTTACCGGCAGCCCAGCCATAGCGGTAAAGATACCGATAAAGTCTTTGCGTTGGTATGGGAGCAGTTTTTTCAGGGCGCCTTCGAACTCTTTTTTGGGGGTTTTGAATTGTTTTTTCAGTTTATCGAGTTGTTTTTTTTGTGCGGCTGTCAGATCGCCGTCGAACGTGGCGATTTGGCTCCTGATATCGGTATATTCGTCGGCACTGAGTATCATCTGACGAACAGCCCATATTCGGTCGCCCTCAAAGAACATGTGTTCTGTCCGGCACAGCCCAATCCCCTCGGCCCCGAACTTCCTCGCCCGCGCCGCATCCTCCGGAGTGTCGGCGTTGGTGCGGATGCCTAATTTGCGGATTTCGTCGGCCCAGGACATCAGTTTTCCGAAATAACCACTAAGTTTTGGCTCAACTAACGGTAATTTACCCGAAAGTATCTCACCTTCTGTTCCGTCAAGACTGATCCAGTCGCCTTCTTTAACGGTTTTACCCCTAATTTTCATCATTTTCTTAGCATAATTGATATTAATGTCCGATGCCCCAGCTACACAACAACGACCCATACCACGCGCGACAACCGCAGCATGACTGGTCATACCACCACGCTGAGTAAGGATGCCCACCGCAGCGTCCATCCCGCCAATGTCCTCCGGACTCGTCTCAATACGCACCAAAATAACCTTGTGGCCCCTCTCATCCCACGCCTCAGCATCATGGGCAGTAAAGACCACCTGGCCGACCGCAGCGCCAGGCGATGCAGGCAGTCCCTTGGCCATGACAGTCCGCTTGGCATTAGGAGCAAAACTGGGATGCAATAAATGATCGATCTGAGCCGTTTCAAGACGCTCAATAGCTTCCTTTTTAGTAATAAGCCGCTCCCTGACCATCTCCACCGCCGTCCGCATGGCAGCCTCGGCAGTACGCTTGCCACTGCGAGTCTGCAAAATATAAAGCTTGTTCTGCTGGATAGTGAACTCCATATCCTGCATATCCTTATAATGCTTCTCCAGTTTATCCATGAAACCCGTAAGCTGTTTATAGATTTTGGCGTTGACCTTCTTAAGCCCAATCATAGGCAATGGAGTACGAATTCCCGCAACAACATCCTCACCCTGAGCGTTCATAAGGAACTCACCGTAATATTTCCTCTCGCCGGTACTGGGATTACGGGTAAAGCACACGCCTGTACCACAATCATCGCCCATATTACCAAAGACCATAGACTGGACGTTGACAGCAGTACCGAGCAGGCCGGTAATATTATTCAATTCACGGTACTTAATGGCCCGGCCGGCGTTCCATGAACTGAAAACAGCGTTAACAGACAACTCAAGCTGCTTGTGAGGGTCCTGGGGAAATGGCTTTCCAACAGCCTTCTTATAGACCGCTTTATAAAGTCGCACCAACTCCTTCAGATTATCAGCACTGAGGTCAGTATCAAGCTTGGCTCCGACCTTCTTTTTAAGGCTGTCAATAGCGTGCTCAAAGGGTTCATGGCCACAGTCCATAACCACATCGCCGAACATGTCAATAAAACGCCGATATGAATCATAAGCAAAACGAGCGTTGCCGGTCCGAGCGATAATCCCCTCGATAACTTCGTCATTAAGGCCAAGATTCAGAACCGTGTCCATCATCCCAGGCATAGAAACCGCCGCCCCACTACGAACCGAGACCAAAAGCGGCTGATCCGGGTCGCCGAGTTTGGCGTCCATAGCTTTTTCAAGCTTGGCCAGGTTCATATCAACCTGCTTTCTTAGTCCAACAGGCCATTTGTTGCCGGATTTGTAGTAATCGGCGCATGTCCCGGTAGTAATTGTGAAACCGGCAGGTACAGGAATACCAAGATTAGTCATCTCCGCAAGGTTCGCGCCCTTGCCGCCGAGAATCGCTTTCATCTTTGCCTTGCCCTCGGCCTTGCCGCTACCGAAGAAATATACCATTTTTTTAGCCATCTGCTGATCTCCTAACCTTAAAATTTCATAAATTACATAATAATACCTATAGGACAAGGCATGGTAATACCGTTTGTCAGCGGTGTCAATGGAAAATTGGTAATAAAGAGAGTGGTGAGTGGTGAGTTGTGGGTGGTGAGAAAGAAAGAAGAATCCAGAATTCAGAATTCAGAA
>DAOWIP010000518.1 GCA_030640865.1 Sedimentisphaerales bacterium
AGGTCGCGGGCAACAGTTTCTATTACTTCACCGAAACGCAGCAGAAGTTTGGCCAACGCCAATTCGTCCGGTTCCGTCAAAACAAGTGGGTGCTCTTGGTTGAGCAGTTCATCTTCATTGACGCCGCCTTTACGGAAGATACTGCGGACGCGGGCGTAGGCATACTGCATATAAGGTGCGGTATTACCTTCCATCGCGAGCATCTTATCCCAGTTGAAAACATAATCACTTACAAGATTATTGGAGAGATCAGCGTACTTGACCGCCCCGATCCCGACAGCCTTGGCGATTTTTTCTCTGATGGACTCGTCCAGATCGGGATTTTTCTCATCGACGATTTTACGGGCGCGGGTTTCAGCCTCGTCGAGCAGGTCTTTTAGTTTGATATTTTCACCGGAACGGGTCTTAAAGGGCCTGCCGTCGTCGCCCATAACCGAGCCGAACGGAACGTGTTCCAGCTTGACATCTTCCACTGCCCAACCGGCCCGGCGGGCACAGGCAAAGACCATCTCAAAATGAGGCTTCTGCCGAGCGTCTGTAACATAAACGACACGATCGGCTTTGAGTTCATCAACCCGATAGCGAATGGCAGCCAGGTCGGTAGTGGCATAAAGATAAGCACCATCGGTTTTCTGAACGATCAGCGGCAGCGGCTCACCTTCTTTGTTCTTGAAACCGTCCAGAAATACACATTGGGCGCCATCGGATTCTTTAATAAGATTAGCCACAGAGAGATCAGAGATCACAGAGGGGAGCATGTCTTTATAAAAGCTTTCGCCACGAATATGCTTTTTATGTAATTTCACTCCAAGTCTATCATACATAATTTGTATTTCATTGAGACTAAGCTCTCTAATATATTCCCAAGCCCTATACTCTCGTTTATTTCTCTTATCTTCATAATTCTGTAGCATCGACACAACATGCCTGGGGAGAGACTCGTAAGGTATGATCCCTGCCTGCCCCGTTGGAATTTTCAAGTTAAGTCCTTCAGCAAAGTCTTTAACAAGATTTACATACTGGTAAACAGGTTCAAAAACCTCCAAACTTTTTATATGTCTTTCTATATTCTCCACGAAAGGTCCAAATACTTTTTCACCATCACCTAATTCTTTCAGTGAATCATCACGCCAATCTTTTTCGTGACGATCACGGATTTTTTCCAAAAGTATTTTTAAGTTTGAACTGTTTTTTTCGTTGGCCAAACGTTTAAGCTCAGGTAGTTCCTCTTCAATATAATTCGGAAAACCCTCTTTCTGATGTTCCCTGGCCATACACAAATGCCACACACCAAGAACCACCATTCCGAATTGTGTTCCCCAGTCGCCTATGTGATTTTGTCGTAGGACTTTCTTTTCCGGGTTGACGTTATCATTTTCGTCGAAGTCCCAACAATTTTCATCGCCGTACCAGAACTCCAGAACGCGGGCGATGACGTCGCCGATGATGGTACTGCGAAGATGACCGACGTGCATTTGCTTGGCGATATTGGGACTGGAAAAATCTACAACGGTGATCGGTACTTCACCCAGCGGATCAACTCCGAGACGGTCTTTATCTTTTATGGCCTCGGCAAGGCGCTCGGTGAGCCAATCGGTGCGAAGCCGCAAATTTATAAAACCAGGCCCGGCAATTTCGGGTGTTTCGCACATATCGGCCAGGTCAAGATTGTCCACGATTTTTTGTGCGAGTTGCCGGGGGTTCTGTTTGAGCTTTTTGGCCAGCCCCATAACGCCGTTAGCCTGATAATCGCCGAACTTCGGGTCCTGGGTGGACTTGACTATTGCTGGGACAGGTTCTCCGGCAATATCAGTCATTACCAACGATATACGCTGCTCAAGAATATCAACAATTGGTTTCATATATTCTATTTACAATTCTGTTGCCATTCGACACGTGGCGCATCGCCCCAGAGCAGTTCGAGATCGTAAAATTTTCGGTATTCCTCGTCGAACAGGTGGACGACAACATCTACAAAATCGACGATGGCCCAGCGGCCCTGCTGAATACCGGCGCGGCCGAAGGCCGGAAAATTACGCTCACCGCCGAAGTCTTCCATCTCATGGGCAACGGAGCGAATCTGTTGTTCGCTGGTACCGGTCCCGATGACAAAATGTTTAGCAACGGGGCTGCGATCGGCCAGTTCCAGGATGACAACTTCTCTGCAATGGCGGTCGTATGCCAGACGGGCAATTTCACGGGCAAACCCGCGACTGACCTCCAATTTCGGTTCAGCGGAAGGGGTTATAGATTTTTTATCGTTATTTTCCTGAGTCACAAATCTCCTGACGTACTAATTAGTCTTTAACCTCGAACTCAGCGTCGATGACATCGTCATCTTTCTTTTTTTCGTCCTTTTCCGTGGAGGGTTTGTCGGGTGTTGGCTCGCCGGGCGCAGCCTGCCCGGCAGCGGCTTGCTGCTGAGCGACCTTTTCGTACATGATTTTCCCGAGTGTCTGGCTGGCAGTGGAAACATTCTCCATAGCGCGTTTGAGTGCCTCGGCGTCGTCCTGCTTGGCGGCCTCTTTGAGATTATTCAGCGCCGACTCGATATTAGAGCGCTCTTCGGCGGGCACCTTTTCGCCATGCTCTTTGAGGACATTTTCTGTCGCATAGACAAGTTGGTCGGCCTGATTTTTCAGATCGACAAGTTCCCGGCGTTTTTTATCGTCTTCGGCGTGTTGTTCGGCATCCTTGCTCATACGGCCGATCTCTTCGTCGGACAGACCAGACGACCCTTCGATATTTATGGACTGCTCTTTTTGAGTAGCCATATCCTTAGCGGAAACATTAAGGATTCCGTTGGCGTCTATATCGAATGAAACTTCGACTTGGGGCATTCCACGGGGAGCCGGTGGAAGGCCGGCCAACTGAAAGCGGCCCAGGGTACGGTTATCAGTGGCAAATTCCCGCTCACCTTGCAGGATATGGATATCGACAGTTGTCTGATTGTCGGCGGCGGTGCTGAATATCTCCTTCTTGGAGGTTGGGATTGTTGTATTGCGTTCGATCAGCTTGGTCATAACACCGCCAAGGGTTTCCACACCCAGCGACAGAGGAGTTACATCAAGCAGCAGAAGGTCTTTCACGTCACCTGCCAGAGCACCGCCCTGAATGGCAGCGCCAACGGCAACAACCTCATCGGGATTGATGCTCTTATTAGGCTCTCGGCCGAAAACCTCCTTAACGAGTTCCTGGACCTTGGGAATACGAATAGAACCACCAACAAGCACAACTTCGTTAATGTCGCCGACAGACAACTTGGAATCGGCCAAAGCTTTTTCGCAGGGGATTTTGAGCCGTTTGAGAACATCATCGATCAGATGCTCGAACGTACTGCGGTTGATAGTCATCTGCAGATGTTTTGGGCCGGACTGATCGGCGGTGATAAAGGGCAGATTGATTGTCGCTTCGAGTGATGTGCTCAGTTCGCACTTGGCTTTCTCGGCAGCCTCTTTGAGCCGCTGCAGCGCCATCGAATCCTGACGAAGGTCGATACCCTCATTTTTCTTGAACTCATCGGCAACATATCTGATAAGCAGCTCATCGACATCATCGCCTCCCAGATGCGTATCGCCATTGGTACTGAGCACCTCGAAAACATTATCGCCAATATCCAGAATAGATATATCGAACGTACCGCCGCCGAAATCGAAGACGACAATTTTTTCGTTGGCCTTTTTTTCAAGGCCGTAGGCCAGGGCGGCAGCGGTAGGCTCATTGATAATCCGCTCCACCTTAAGCCCGGCGATCTGCCCGGCGTCCTTGGTAGCCTTACGCTGAGCGTCGTTAAAATAAGCGGGGACGGTTATGACTGCTCGATCAACCTTTTCGCCAAGATAATCCTCAGCGGTCTTTTTGAGGTCCTGAAGTACCATAGCGGAGACCTCCGGCGGCGTGTACTGCTTACCGCGGGCCTCAACCTTCAAGAGTTCTTCCGGGCTGCCCACAATCGTATATGGGACAATCTTTTCTTCGCTGGACACTTCATTGTGCCGGCGTCCCATAAACCGTTTGATGGAATAGATGGTATTTGTAGGGTTGGTAACCTGCTGATGCCGGGCAATCTGCCCGACGAGCCGCTCACCCTTATCCGTAAAGGCGACCACGGACGGAGTCAGGCGTGAGCCTTGTGAATTGATTAATACTTTGGGAGTTGTACCCTCCAGCACTGCGACGACTGAATTGGTAGTACCTAAATCTATGCCAATGATTTTCGACATTGTTTTACTCCTATGTTAAAATTTATCCAGGTCTTGCGATTCTGTCATTCCAGGCAGCGACCAGCGGGAGCGGGGGGCTGCCATCCATGCAGAACAGAAAAAGTGGCTATGCCACCTCCTATGTTAAAATTTATCCAGGTCTTGCGATTCCGTCATTCCAGGCAGCGACCAGCGGGAGCGGGGGGCTGCCATCCATGCAGAACAGAAAAAGTGGCTATGCCACCTCCTATTAAGTATAGTGCTCGCAATTGAATTTTCCCGTTAGTTCGCGTGCAAATAACCCTTACGACAAAATGTTACGGTTTCGCTCGCGGAAATTTCAATACGCGATGCGTATGTAATTGTTCAGCTTTGCTGTAAATTGACAATAAACATATCTTCCTCTGATTAAAACAAAGCAAAAAGCGTGCCAGACAGATACAGAGTTGAGGCATCTTCTTATTTAACAAGGACTTACATCACTAAAACCATCGACACCAAATCGGAACAATATGCCATGCAGGCAGGTGAAATGCGTAGCGGCTGCCATATTCGAGGTTTGTAACCGTTCACGGATTCTTTTCCTTATTAGGCCCGAAGGGCCGTAAGAGCGCATAGCCGGGGGCGTAAGCCCCCGGTAAGATATTAAAACCCACTGTTTTAAGCCCCAG
This sequence comes from Sedimentisphaerales bacterium, assembly GCA_030640865.1. Lineage (GTDB taxonomy): Bacteria > Planctomycetota > Phycisphaerae > Sedimentisphaerales > SM23-30 > DAOVXR01. Next base: position 4,874 of record DAOWIP010000518.1, read on the forward strand.
AGGGGCGAAAGAACGCAATCTGTAA
>DAOWIP010000464.1 GCA_030640865.1 Sedimentisphaerales bacterium
ATCACGCTTCCCTGCCCCCATGCAGCCCCATTTCGCACCGGCATCCTGCCTGCCTGCAATTCGACTCTTATACACTCTCTAACAAAATCTCTTATACTGTCGCGGCGGACAACGCGCTTTCATAAACATCCACGCACTTCCTGGCCGAATCTTCCCATGACAGTTTGCGAACCTCGAAATTACCGTGTTCTCGTAGCGTCATTTGTAGCGGAGGATGACGAAGTACCGCAACGATCTTATTTGCCATCTCATTGATATCCCAGAAATCAACTTTCAGGGCGTGTGTCAGCACTTCCGCCACGCCGCTCTGTTTACTGATCAGTACCGGCACATCGTTCCGAAGTGCTTCTAACGGCACCAACCCGAACGGCTCTGAAACCGAGGGCATCACAAACAAATCCGCCATTCGGAATACCTTATCGACGTCATCGCCGCGAAGGAACCCTGTGAACAGCACTTTATGCCCGATCCCCATCTCCGCGGCCATTTCGATTGTCATCCGCACCATATCTCCGGACCCGGCCATAACAAATTTAACATTGTCCATTACCTCAAGGACCTTCTTGGCCGCCGCCAGAAAATATTCCGGCCCTTTCTGCATGGTGATTCGGCCCAGAAACAGAACTATCTTTTCGTCCTTGCGTATTGACGATCGCGACGCATCGACATCTACAAAACTACCCGGCCGATCAATCGCGTTATAAACGACCTTGACTTTATCCTTATTGATCCCGTAGCGACTCACCAGAATATTCCGGGTCAGTGCGCTGACCGCAATCACACGGGCGGCGTAATGCAGACCCTGCCGCTCGATATCATAAACCACCTGGTTGACATTTTCCCCGCTACGGTCGAATTCCGTCGAATGGACGTGTACCACCAGCGGCTTACCTGTCAAACCGGAAACGGCTATTCCTGCCGGGTATGTCATCCAGTCGTGAGCGTGGATTATATCAAAATCTTCTTCACGGGAAATTATCGTTGCCAAACGGGCATAACGTTGGACTTCCTGGTAGAGATCACCACTATAATTGGCCGATTGCTTCAACGAATCAATGTTCAGGAATTCCCTGATTATCTCTTCACGGCTACCCGCAACATCGCCCATTTGGCGTAGCATTTCCTCGTATGTTTCACTATAGCTTTCGCTGTTCTGATATGGTTGCATCGGGGAATCTATGGCACGAAAGGACACATTGGAAAACTCGTCCGAACCGAAAATTTCACTGCCGGAAACCTTATGCCCTAAACCTGGGCTGGCCAATTTGACGTGGCTGGAATACTCTGTCGAGACAGGCTTGGGCAGAACAAAGGTTATTTCCACACCGGTCTTGCTCATAGCCCGTGTCAGACCATAGCAAGCCGTACCCAAACCCCCCGAAATAAACGGTGGAAATTCCCAGCCAAGCATCAAGATCTTCATCGCAGCACCATCCTTATCAATTTAATCTCTCTCACGCTTCCAACACGCACTCTCCAGCATTATCGCAAAAACTATTCGGCAAAGCAAGCATCCTTTTTAAAAAATACCTTCTTTTTTAAAAAAATATTCCCTATGCCTCTATTCCAAATTCCTGGCTGGCATTGTTACTAAACAAGTAGCTGTTCTTTCGCCCCGAATCATTATGTTAGACTCTTATCGGCTTGTTCCACCGTTGTAATTAGAGGATACCGCCAAAAATCTAAAAAACAAACAAAAACCTGCGTTTCCGGCGTAATATATTTCAACTTTGATTGTTTTGTAACTTTCGTATATAATTCCAGTTATGAAAAATTTCATAACTGTGTAAATCATCCCGCTATCAGTTGTGGACAAACTGATTGAACCTTTTTTTCGAGGTAATTATTTATGTCTGAAAACCTTACATACAAAATCCTGAAAAGTCACCTGCTGGAAGGACGTCTTGAAGCCGGTTGCGAAATCGGCATCAGAATAGATCAGACTCTTACGCAGGACGCCACGGGCACTACCGCTATGTTGTTATTTGAGTCAATGGGGCTGGACAGGGTTCTTACAAACCTTTCTGTCAGCTATGTTGACCACAACATGGCCATGTTCGGGCCGGAAAACCACAATGACCATCTTTATCTGCAAACAATGGTGCGTAAGATCGGAGGCTATCACAGTCGGCCCGGTAACGGGATTTGCCATCAGATTCACCTTGAGCGATTCGCTCGGCCGGGGGCCACTCTTTTGGGCAGTGACAGCCATACGCCTACCGCTGGTGGTATTGGTTCAATCGCTATTGGGGCCGGTGGCCTGGACGTGGCGGTGGCTATGGCTGGCGGACCGTTTTACCTGACCGCGCCTAAAGTTGTAGGAATAAATCTGACCGGCACTTTGCCGAAATGGGTTTGCGCCAAGGATGTCATTCTTAAAATACTCAGTATTTTATCAACACATGGAAATGTCGGTTGCGTAGCGGAATATCACGGCCCTGGCGTGGCGTCTCTGACTGTGCCTCAGCGGGCGACCATAACCAATATGGGCGCCGAGTTAGGGGTAACGACAAGTATTTTTCCTGCTGACGAGCAGACGTCCGCGTTCTTGTCCGCTCAGGAACGATCGGAAGCCTTCCGGAAACTTTGTGCCGACCCGGATGCCGAATATGATCGCCGGTTGGAAATTGACTTATCAACAATAGAGCCGTTGACGGCCGCTCCGTCATCGCCTGATAATATAAAATCCATCGCCGAGTTAAACGATATTGACGTCCATCAGGTATTGATTGGAAGCTGTACTAACAGCAGTTATCGTGATCTTATGACCGTCGCGGCCATTCTTAAGAGCCGAACCATCCATTCACAGGTTGAGCTTGGTATCGCACCCGGTTCTCGGCAGGTGCTGAATATCCTGGCTCAGAACGGCGCTCTCAGTGATTTAATCACTGCCGGGGGGCGCATTCTGGAAAGCGCATGTGGGCCTTGCATCGGACAGGGTCAGTCGCCCGGTGATGGCAAAGTAAGCGTTCGTACTTTCAACCGTAATTTCAAGGGACGCAGCGGTAACAAAGATGACCAGGTTTATCTTGTCGGCCCGGAAACCGCTGCTGCTGCCGCACTTACCGGAAAGCTGACCGACCCACGCCGCCTGCCGGATTTATTCGGAATTGAATGCCCGAAAATCGATGAGCTTAAGAAGGTGCCGATTGACGATAGTATGATCGAGGCGCCAGCGAAACCCGACCAGGCCGACAAGATCGAGATTATCCGCTCAGCGTCTATTGTCGCCCCACCCGCCGCTGAGCTACCACCGGAAACACTTCGCGGGGAAGTGTTACTGCTTTGTGGCAATAAAGTTACGACTGATCATATTATGCCGGCAGGAACGTTCCTGAAACTTCGTTCTAATGTGCCGGAATACGCTAAGTATGTCTTTAATTGCTTTAATGAAGAGGGCCGACCGACCTTTGCCGAGCGGGCACTAACGTCGAAAAAAGCCGGCAAACACGGCGTTATCATCGCCGGCGACAGCTACGGCCAAGGCTCCAGCAGAGAACACGCCGCTCTGTGCCCGATGTACCTCGGTATTAAACTGGTTGTCGCCAAGACAATCGAGCGGATTCACAAGGCTAATCTCGTCAATTTCGCGATTACACCCGTAACATTCGCTGATACAGGTGATTATGATCGAATCAAACAGGACGATCAATTAGAGGTAACCGATTTTCGCTCATCACTGGCGGCGGCGGACACTATTACCGTCAAAAATATTACCGCCGATTTCGAGTTCCAATGCCAACTGAATCTGAGCGAACGCGAACGAAAAATTCTGCTGGCGGGAGGAAAACTTAATTATACCAAGGTGATAAAAGAGTAGATGAGTTGATCGTAAGTGCTTATTTTTCGTTACAGGGAATTGATGTAAGTCCTTGATTTGCGTGAAAAACGGGTTTTTCACTTTATGCGATTTTTATGCGATTTTGCCCAAAAATCGTTCATTTTATGCGGTTTGCCACGTCTCGGCGAAAAATTTATTTCGTTACTCAAAGGTTTTTAGCTATTTTC
>DAOWIP010000192.1 GCA_030640865.1 Sedimentisphaerales bacterium
CGATTCCCCCTCCCCAGCCAGAAGACTGATGTGTCGGATGACCGCCTCGTCCCCGATTACGTAATTAGCGATGTAATTTTCGATATTACTGACATAGACGTTATCGCCGATAACGCAGTTGTGAATCGTGGCATGGTAGATGCCAGCCGGCTCCTCGACGCCCCCGAAAAAACTTATTCGCTTTTCCAGAACGCCTATTTTTACCCTGCCGGAAAATTGCGTTGCCCTGACGCGGCTGGGGTCAAATCCTTCAGCTACTTCAATAGCCGAAAAATCTTCCGCGTCGCAGCCCTGCAGGAGCAGAATATTAATTTCTTCGGCCGATAACGCCCGATAGCCATTTTTCATCAGGTCGCCTCGTGATAATGCTGTGCGAAAACTGTTTGGAAATATGATTGGGTAAATAAAAAAGGCCTGCCCAAAACGACAGACCCTTTCTGTACTAAAAGCCTCCACCGCAATGCCGTTCGTTGGGCCTTTGAAAGAACCCATGATTGCAAAGTGGGCAACCGTTGCTTATTCCCAGAGATCCTGGCTGGCAGGCGTGTCCGGCAACTAAGATCTGGCTTCCCCAATTATGGGTATCGGTTCTTCAAATAACGCCAAACGTAACGAACATGGCAGAGGCGTTTTTCCGTCTCCATAATTAACTTATACCATAACCTTAATCGGAAAGCAAGAAACTTTTTCTTTAATAAAAAACTGTGTGTACACTATGGAGAAAAAAAATGAAATTATCTTGACAAAACTTTTCTTATGCTCGTAGTTGCGCCTGGAATTTTTCTCGCAGCACCGCCAATATTTTCTCCTGATATTCGTCCACCTGCTCATGACGTAATGTCTCATCAGCCCGGCGAAATATCATTGAGAGCGTTAAGCTCTTACGGTCCTGTTCCACGCCCGCACCACGATAAACACCCACAAACCGCAACTCCCGCAGGTCTTCTATCCGCTTGGATAAAATCGTTTGCTCAATCTGTGCCCACGAGACCTGTTCGTCCAGTATCAGTGAAAGATCGCGGGTAATGGCTGGAAAACGCATAATCGGCTCCAGACGAGCCGTCCGACCTTCCAGTTGTACCAGATACTCAAAATCTATCTCCGTCAGACAAACATCATTATTTAAATCAAAGACCTCGATAATCTCTTCGCAGGCCTTGCCGGCCTGACCGATGACCTGCCCATTTATCATAAGTTCTGCGCCGGTACCATCTTCTGCCCACAAAACCTTGGATGGAGCGCACTTTAGCTGTGCTGTATGGTCAAGCCCACCCACAACCGCCTCGATCACCCCGCGCAGATAACGAAAGTCGCCGTCGGTAATCAGGCCCAGTTTGATTGTTTCCTGTGGTAGTTCTCCGCTACTGTCGGTCGGACGATGGACCGCGGCTATTTCATAGAAATCGCAACGGCCGTTGCCCGTGTCCTGATTGCGCTTACGTGTGTTGACCAGCGACCCCAGCAAAGAAGCTCGCAGGGCGTTATTACTGCGGCGGGACAGGTCTTTAACCCGGACCGGTTCAAAGCCTTCTTCAGCGAACAGCTTCAGGTACTGATCTTCCACAAAACTGACGTTTATTGTCTCGAAAAAGCCGCAACCATTCAGTAACGTAGCGACCTTACCTCGCGTTCGCTGATGGTTGTCGGCGATCTTGACGGTGATATGAATCTTCGGCTCGGTAGGTACATGACCGTATCCATGAATCCGGACGACCTCTTCGATAAGGTCCACCTCCCGTGTCAGATCGCCCCGCCACGATGGTATCGTACAGGTAATCACATTATTGCCGTCATATCGGGGTTTTAGACCGAGCCTCTCGAACAGGCCGAGCACGTATTCACTGTCGTAGTCGATCCCAACCAGTTTTTTCAAGCGGGACATCCGTATTTGTACATCTGCTTTTCCGTCAGGTCCGGGTCCCACATCGATTACTCCCGGTGCCACTTTGCCGCCGGCCAATTCTGCCAGCAGTGCCGCCGCACGACGTGAAGCCCACTCGACCATCTCCATATCCACGTTACGCTCGAACCGGAACGACGATTCGCTTGCCAGTGTCAGTGCCCGGCTGGCCCGCCGGATTTTCAACGGAGCGAAATGGGCACTTTCCAGCAGTACCGTTCTGGTTTCGCTGCCAACCTCGCTGGCCAACCCTCCCATTACTCCCGCCAGGGCCACCGGCACCGCCGCGTCGGCGATCACCAGCATATCTTCTTTTAATTCGATCTTGCTGTGATCGATCATCTCCATTTGCTCGCCAGGCAGCGCGGTCCGTACAACTACCCGGCCCTCATGCAGCCGGGCAAAATCAAACGAATGCAGCGGCTGACCGATCTCCATTAACACATAATTGGTAATATCGACGACATTGCTGATGCCGCGCAGTCCGATCGTTTCCAGTCGCCGACGCATCCAGTCGGGACTGGGGCCTGTTTGTATCCCGTCGATAATCCGGGCTGTATAACGGCCGCAGTATTGCGGCGTATCGTTTTGTACCGACGTCCATTCGCGGACATCTCTGCCCTGCTCCGTGAACGACACTTCCGGCATCCGAAACGCCGCTCCGGTTACCGCCGCCACCTCGCGTGCCAACCCGATATGTCCTAAACAATCCGGCCGATTACTAGTTACCTCAACATCCAGCATCCAGTCCTCACCCACCTGTTGCCGCCCTTCGACCGGGAACCCAACATTAGTGAATATCTCCTCCAGTTGTTCTACGGATCCGTTATAATCGACGTATTCTTTCAGCCATTCCAGCGATATCTTCATATTTCCTGCCTTCTGTAGTGCTTACGACAAAATGTTACGGTTTCGCTCGTGGGAATTCCCATAGGCGGTGCGTATATAACACTTACCTCACAATTTTGACCCGTTATGTTAGCCCATCACCGACCGCCTGTCAATCCCGCACTAATCTGATAGAGGCTAATAAAGAGAAGAAACCCCCGATCCCCGCCTACGCGGGGACATGTTTTACATCGGGGGCTATGACCCCCGCTTAACAGTTAATCGGCATGGGCTAAAGCCCATCCTACATGGCTTGTTTAAGTATTTTTCGGAGAGTGGCGATGAGGGTGGTGGCTGATTCAAAGTATCTGGGCGAGAGGCGAAGGTGGACGGTATGTTGATCGGGGACGCGGACGTTGCCGGGGGCATTAGCGAAAAGATGTTGGGCGGAGGCCGCTTCTTCAAGTTGGAATATCAGGTCCGGTTCCTCCTGAATAATGCTGCGGATAGACCAGCGGGAGGCAAGGATACGGATTTCGGCCAGTTGTAGCAGGTCCCGCACGGAACAAGGGGGCCGACCAAATAAGTCGGTCAGGTCTTTTTCGAGTTGATCCAGGTCTTCGCTGCCGGATGATGTTGCCAAACGACGATAGACGTCCATTCGCTGTCGGTCCGCCGTGATATAACTACGAGGAATATGGTTGCTGATTTTAAGCTCCAGATGGGTGGTTATCCTGAGCGGTTCGGGTTCCTTCCGCTGTCGGCGGACGGCGGCGGCGAGCAGTTGGCAATAAAGTTCATAGCCGACGGCGTCGATGTGGCCGCTCTGTTTGATACCAAGGAGATTGCCGGCGCCGCGGATTTCCAGGTCTCGCAGAGCGATACGAAATCCGGAGCCAAGCTGGGAATATTCCTCTATAGCCATTAGTCTTTTGGCGGCTGTGGGATTGATGGATCGCCTGGAAGGTAAAAGCATATAGGCATAGGCGCGATTTTTATAACGTCCGACACGGCCGCGAAGCTGATGCAGTTCGGCCAGGCCAAACCTGTCAGCATCGTTAATAATAATAGTGTTGGCGTTTGGTATGTCCAGGCCGGATTCGATGATGGTGGTGCAAACAAGAACGTCGGCTTTATAGCTGACGAAATCAAGCATGTGTTTTTCGAGTTCATTCTTTGACATTTGGCCGTGAGCGACAGAGATTCGGGCTTCGGGGACAAGGCTCCTGAGTGAACCGGCGGTGTTATGGATGCTTTGTACGCGATTGTGCAGGAAATAAACCTGCCCCTGTCGGTTCAGTTCGCGAAGGATGGCGGCTCGGATACGTTGTTCGTCGAAGGGGCAGACTTCGGTAACAATACTGCGACGGTCCAGAGGCGGAGTAGTAAGCGAAGATATGTCACGGATGCCCAACAAGGCCATGTGTAAAGTACGCGGTATGGGCGTGGCGGTCATGGTCAAAATATCCACGGTTACGCGCATGTGTTTGAGACGTTCCTTGTGTGCGACACCGAATCGCTGCTCCTCGTCGATAATAATCAAACCAAGGTCCCTGAACCGAACATCTTTGCTCAGGATGCGGTGGGTGCCGATGAGGATGTCAACCCGACCCTGAGCGGTACGCTCGATGATGTTCCGGGCCTGTCCGGCGGTCTTGAAGCGACTGATGACCTCGGCAATAAAAGGGAAATCGGCAAGCCGCTCTGTAAAGGTACGGTAATGCTGCTGGGCCAGGACGGTGGTAGGGACAAGGACGGCGACCTGCTTGCCGTGTTCGACGGCCTTGAACGCGGCACGGATGGCCAGTTCGGTTTTGCCGTATCCGACATCGCCGCAGAGCAGGCGGTCCATAGGACGGGATAGCTGCATATCATTTTTAATATCGATATTGACGGCGGCCTGATCTTTGGTGTCCTGGTAGGGGAAAGATTGTTCGAATTCCGTCTGCCAGGTGGTATCGGATGGGAAACTGATGCCGGGTGAACTTTGACGGCGGGCCTGGAAATCGATCAGTTCAGCAGCCATGTCTTCAACGGCGTCGTTAACCTTTTGCTTTTGCCTTTCCCATGTGCGACCGCCGAGCTTACTGAGTTTTGGCCGGGCGGCACGGGCGCCGACGTATTTATGTATAAGCTCAATCTTGCCGGCGGGGACGTGGACGACAGCTTTGCCTGCGAACTCGATGGCAAGGAATTCTTCCTGGCGACCGTTTTTTGTAAGCGTTTTCAGGCCGCGGAAGCGACCGATGCCGTGGTTGACATGTACGACAAGGTCGTGCGTTTCCAGGTCGGCAAATGATTCGATGGCCTGAGTGGATTGTATTTTGCGAATGCGACGGTGTGGTTGGTGCTGGCCGAAGACTTCGTGATGGCTAAGGACAAATAAACGATGTTCGGGCAGTTCAAAACCATGATGAACAAAGCCGACCGGCAGATGGAATTTTTCAGGTGGTTTTTTGATTTCGAGCATTTCCAGCAGGCGTTGGCGCAGGGCGGGTTTTTCACAAAATAAATGAATTCGATGATTGCCGGCGAGAGTCAGTAGTTCCTCCAGTGCTTCCCGCGAACGGTTTTCGAAACGCTGTACGGATCGGGCGTGGAAATTTATCGATGTTTTACAAAGGCCACAGAGGAAGCGGTTGAGGTAAATGGTATCGAATTTTGCGGCGTCGCGGAGGACCGTTTCAACAGGATAAATGCTATCCGGGTCTTCAAGGCGATTTCTGAAGATATGGCCAGCTTCGTTTATCCCGGCGGTTTCTTCCATAAAAAGCAGGGTTTTTGGAGACAGATAGTCGAAAA
>DAOWIP010000452.1 GCA_030640865.1 Sedimentisphaerales bacterium
AGTTTCAAGTAATAAGTGCAACATTGCCCGACATCACAACAGTTGATTTCTGGGTGGAACCGAGAGAAAAATCGTTTGGGCGGCTGGACAAATTTGGGGTACGGGGGGGGGAAATTTTCCGGCCGGGGCCCCGAACTATTTTTCTCTTCGTCAACCCATTGTCATATAATCAGTTAGTATTTGTTGCACTTATTAGTTGAATCCGCCTATGAAGGGTAGCCCTGTTTTGTGTACAAAAAAGCCAGGCAACGGAGTTTGTGCGGTAATTAATGAAGGTAGCTGGTAACGTCAAAATCGCCGACGCGGGCGATATAGAGATCACGGCGGCTGGCAAGGTTGATGTCAGCGATGTCATCGGGGGCGGTATCTGTTTTGGCGTTGGATTCAGCATCAGATTTGGCGTCGGATTTGATTTTGGAATCGGGGTTCATAGCCTTTTCCGGGTCGATGGGCCGTACGATGGGGCGGCAGGGTTCGACTTCGTTGACTTCGGTAACCACAGCGGTTTGGCCGTTGTTTAAGACGATCTGTTCGCCGGGCGCAAATGCAGGCATCGCGGCGGTAAATGCCTCGTAGATTATCGGATCGAACCATTTGGAATAACCGGGATTTTTCATTCGTTTGAGTGCTACGATGTTCGGGGCAATGCGGCCGTCGGGTAGATGGCGAAAGCCGTCAAAACGGTCGGCGATACAGGCAATCCGGCAAAAGATGTGTATCTCCTCACCCTCAAGTGGTAAAACAGGCTCGTCGGAACCAGGGATCGCCTTGCGGATGGGAAAACCGCTGCCGTCAAAATGCTGATGATGGTTGAGTACGACCTGACCGGCTATTGGGTCCAGGCCGCTTCTAATCATCTCGAAGCCAATTTCAGTATGCTGCTGCCAGAGTGGTTCGCCCATATTCTGGGCGGTGATATGGAAGTTTTTGATTTCATCGGGCAGGTTCAGCTTGCCCATGTCATGCAGAAGGCAGCCGACCCCAAGTTGGGTGAGGTCCGAAGCCACTGAAGTTGGCAGATTCGGCCTGGTACGCACGAGATACGCTTCGAGACGCAGACCAATCAGCATGGCCAGGGACGCAACGGTAGTGCCATGCAGGAAAATATCGTCGGACTCTCCCTGTAGTTCTGTAACAAAAAGCGAAGAGGGATTTTTTGCCTGGAGCAGTTGGCGAAACAGACTACTCATTTGGGATGTATAGCTGTTGTAATCGATTTTGGTGAGACCCTGCTCCTGAACATCGGCGAACTGTTCCTTCAGAGACTTGTATAGTCCCTGCTGCTTACGTAGAAGTTCCGGATCAAGCAGTTCGTCCAGGAAGTCCAGACCCGGATATAGCACCCAGATACTATAGGCATGCAGCAATCTGAGCCGTTTTATATGGTCTTCGTCCAGTTCAAATCCGGCTTTCAAGAGGATATGTTCGGGTTTTTTGGGGTCGGCGACAGACCGGGCCAGTACCATACCCGCTGATGCTTGTTCGATGGGCACTCTGAGCATATATTCGTTACCTTATGAATAACATTATGTCAAGTGAGACGCCAGCGTCAAAAGTTCTTTGCCCCCTTGATTTTGGAGCGTGGCGGGTGCTTCCGCACGGGTAAATCGCTGGTTTTTGCAACATTTTTCGGACTCTTGGCGGTTGCATCAAGTAACACTAATAAAATGGCCAGGCAGCTTCGTGCCGGGTCTGTTCTTAACATTATCGGCCATAAAAGAGCGAGAGCTTGATAGTCTTTAGGTATTGATGGTTAGTTATTATTGACAGAGAAGCTGTCGGTGCTATAATTATCTGTCCTGCTGGGCCGCATAGACCGCCATCTGTCGATCCAACTTTATCTTCTGTTGATCAGTCAATTCATCCCATTTCGGCAGACCGGAGGGCGACAAAGCATGTTCATCCTCAATGATTCCTATCTCAAGCTGTCGTTTATACTGTTCATGTCGCAATTTGTCCCAGCCAGCCATGTATTTGCCGAGATATTTCTGTATGTCTTTTTCCCATGCCTGTTGAGGAAAATGCGGTGTTATAGTAAATCTGATGGGTATAAAAATGGCGAGGAAATGGGACCGATTGGGGGGGTAACCGGCTTACCACACTTCCTCACCGTGGTTTATGACAACCGATGAAGCGGTTGTTTATATCACTATTACTCTCTCACATTATAATTTCTAATCAGAGTCTGTCAAGACAAAAAAACTACTTTTTTTACCAGCGGTCCGGCATAGTATAATGCTCACAATCGAATTTTCCCGTTAGTACGCGGGTAAGTAGCCTTACGGCAATATGTTATGGTTTCGCTCGCGGGAATTCCCATACGCGGTGCGTATAAATGCGGATGAGAGGACTCGAACCTCCACGGGGTTGCCCCCACAGGCACCTGAGGCCTGCGCGTCTGCCAATTCCGCCACATCCGCGGCAGATAGTCCATTTTATAAAAACGCGACTTAATGTCAAGTTTTCTTGATCGTGAAAAAAAATTGAAAAAAATCGTAACGCTTTAATTATATGAGGCAACTCGTAATTTGGAAAAGCTAAAAATAAATCAGTTACGCAGGGTGCGACGATACCACCCCACACCGTCATTTCGACCGGAGGGATGCGTTAGCATCACGGATAGAGCTTGCCCTGAGCGCAGCCGAAGCGTGGAGAAATCTATTTAAATCGTCCTGATAAAGTAGGACGATACTAAATTATTTCCCCCAGCGACGGGGATCGCTTTCGGGGTTGCTGTAGTCCGTATCATCTATGTCCAGATAACCTCGGCGGAACAGGAAGTATAAAACCCTGCGTCGCAGCCGTGTCAACGGCCGACCAACTCTGCGATGGCCCCTGATCCAAAGGCTTTTATGCAGGGAGGCATTTATCTGATCAATGTCTATCAGGTGGCCGGACAGACGGCGTTTATGTTTATGCAGATGATAGAAATCCTCTTTTTGCAGGACTCTTAAAAATCCATCAGTCAGAATCCTCAAAGGCCGGAATAGTCGGGGAATATAACACGCTATCTGAAAGTCGATCAGATAAGGCAGATTATCTCGTCCAAGCAGGATATTCCCGCGTTTGTTCAAGTCGATATATGCAATTCGACAGAGATGTATTTGCTTGAGAAGTTCTTCCAAGCGGTTGAAAAAATCGTCTGGAAGGTCGGGATTTTCGTCCAGGCTGGAACCTTCGATATATTCATAGACAAAACCCATATCGCCGTATTTGTCTAACAGATGGGGTACCTGGCTCAGGTTCCGCAGGCGTCGCAGGTTGTCTGTCTCATGCCGACAAATCGCCCGTCCTGACCATCGCAGCGGCAGGCCCAGAAAATCGCTACGGCGGCCAAGTTTCAGGACAACCTGTACCGCGGACGTCCCGTCCGCATTTCTTTCCTGATATGTCCCGTCCGCATCTTCTGCTGTTGCGGACGAGACGCCTGCGATATTTCCTTGCTCAAGCTGGTAGAGGGCGGTAGCCGCAAAAAAATCATGCTTAAATATCCGTTTAAGCTGATAGCGATAGCCTTTTACCACAATACTTTCGGGCAGTGCCTTTCTGCCCCAGGCTCGAAAATGATAACTGATTGTTGCTTTCATCATCTGTTAACTATTTCCCGTTGCGAAAGCTTTTTATAGTGTTCACGATTGAGATTTCCCGTTAGTACGCGGGCGTGAACTTTAATCTGAAACGCAATAATGACGCCAGCGTCAAATTTATGCATAATCGCTCCAAGTATTTACTATAAAAGAGCTTACATTATACATAGCTATATCTGACTGTCAACCCTAAAATCCATATAAATAACTGAATTTACAATAAGTTATGATATTTTTCGTGGCGGAC
>DAOWIP010000310.1 GCA_030640865.1 Sedimentisphaerales bacterium
AAGACTCGGTGGCTGCCACCCCGTCAGGTGAGTAAATAGCGGGCATGGTCCGGGCTACTTAAGAACCCCCGCCCCCGCCTACGCGGGGACATGCTTAACAGCAGGGGCTAATAAGAACCCCACGACATAAAGTCGGGGGCTAATAAACGCGTGGGGTAAGACCCCACCCTACAAGACTTGTAAATACAACAGTATAAACGCGGGCCACAGGCCCGCCCTACTTGAGGAAAAGAATCCGTATAAAACCGCGTCAGGATTCTTTCAATATTTTTTCCTTTTTACTTTCTGCTTCATCATCTGTGTTGTTCTCCTCGCTGTCCCAGCGAATCAGGCCCGTATCGTGTTTACAGGCCAGGTCCGGGTGCTGCGGAATAACGCGTACCGCGAAGCCGCACAGGCCGCTGTATCGGCAGGGGATGAAACCGTTAAAGATATGCACACCATTGTCGTCAGCCGCTCCGATACATTCCATCGGTACTGACTCACCATCCTGGATGTTTCCCTGTGAATCCACATTACCCTGATATAACTCCACCGTTACATCCGAAGGCTTGATACTGCCCAGTCTGACCTGGCAGCGGACCTGCAGCTTGCCGCCGACCTGCAACTCTCCGCTGCTGATGACATCGACTTTGCCGATCTCCACTTCTGGCCAGCGGTCGCGGATGCTTTCTTTCCAGTCCGCCAGTTCCCGGCTGCGTTCCATATTATTGGCAGTGAACGCCTGCTGACGCCGCTGTCCGGGCAGATAAAAACGTTCAGCGTATTCTCCCACCATACGGGACGTGGAAAACTTAGGAGTAAGCCGCATCATCGAATTTTTCATCATCCTGATCCATTCCCGCGGCAGCCGATCTGTCCCGCGTTCATAGAATTTGGGAATCACTTCCTTCTCCAGCAGATTGTATAAAGTATGTGACTCAACTTCATCCTCGTAATTCGGGTCCTGATAGCTTTCGCCTGATCCTATAGCCCAGCCGACGTCTCCGGAATATCCTTCGCACCACCAGCCGTCCAGCACGCTCAGATTCAGTCCACCGTTCACCAGTACCTTCATACCACTTGTGCCCGACGCCTCCATACCTCGCCGCGGCGTGTTCAACCAGACATCGACTCCCTGCACAAGATAGCGGGCTACATTGATGTCATAGTTCTCCAGAAGCACGACCTGCCGTCGAAATTCATCTTCGCGTATATAATGGACGATCTTGCGAATCAGCTCTTTGCCTTCCGAATCACGCGGATGCGCCTTACCGGCGAAAATTATCTGCACCGGACGGTCCTTATCGGAAAGGATTTTAATGAAACGATCGATGTCCCTGAACAGCAACGTACCCCGCTTATAGGTGGCGAACCGCCGGGCAAAACCGATTGTCAGCGCCTGTGGGTTGAGTACCTCCTCAGCCTGAGCGAGGGCGGCCTGACCGGCGCCACGTCTTTTTAATTGCTCCTGCAGTCGAAGCCGTGTGAATGTTACCAGACGTTCCCGCCGACGTTCGTGTGTTCGCCAGAGTTCCTCATCCGGTATCTGTTCGATCCGGCGGAACGGCGACTCTTCACTGGGCTGCTCCATCCAGTCGGCCCCCAGATAACGCTCGAACAACTCACTCATATCGTGTGAAATCCAACTCTTGACGTGTATCCCATTGGTAATCGAAGTGATCGGCACTTCGTGCGACGGCACACCATTCCAGATATTATTACACATCTCACGCGATATTTCACCGTGCAGCTTACTCACGCCATTACGAAAAGTCGATAGCCGTAGTGCCAGATTGGTCATACTGAACGGCTCATTGTTATTTTGTGGATCAACCCGGCCCATCGCCAGAAAATCCTGCCATTTCAAATTAAGTTTTTTGCTGTAGTTACTGAAATATTTCTCCATCATAGCCGGAGCGAACACGTCATGGCCGGCTGGGACCGGTGTGTGTGTCGTGAATACATTATTGCATACCGTAGCTTCACGGGCCTGGGCATAAGTAAGCTGATGTTCTTCCATCGCCCGGCGAATACGCTCCAGACCAAGAAACGACGCATGCCCCTCGTTCATGTGAAAGACCTCCGGCTCTATATTCAGCGTCTTCAAAGCGGTATAGCCGCCGATACCGAGGACGATCTCCTGGCGGATACGCATATTACTGTCGCCGCCGTAAAGATGAGCCGTTATCTGCCGGTCCTCAATTCGGTTGCATCGCAGATTGGTGTCCAGCATATACAAATCAATCCGCCCTACTTTGATCCGCCATATCTGCACTACCACATCATGGCCGGCGATGTCAATATGAAAGCGGATCGGGCGACCGTCTTCATGTATCATCAGCGTTACGGGCATATTATAGAAGTCGTTTTCCGGATATGATTCCTGTTGCCAGCCGTCGGCGTTGAGATACTGCTGGAAATAACCTTGTCGGTACAGCATTCCCACTCCCACCAGCGGCAAACCTAAATCACTGGCACTTTTCAGATGATCCCCCGCCAGAATGCCAAGGCCGCCGGAATACAACGGCAGCGATTCATGCAGGCCGAACTCCGCACTGAAATAGGCAATCTTGCCTGTCTCTTCGCTGTTGCCCGAATCGACGGTGTTATCGCCGTTCACGGTATGCTCCAGAGCGTCGTACCAGCGAGGCCCTTCCATATAGGCCTGCATCTTTTTATGGACCCGTTCCAGGTGAGACAGCAGACCGGCGTCTTCGGCAGCGGCATTGAGTCGCTCCTGGGAAAGCCGGCCGAGCATCTTGACCGGATTATGACCACACTTGTCCCACAGTTCCCGATCCAGCCGTCGGAATAAATCAACTGCCTCATAGTCCCAGCCCCAGAATAGATTATTGGCAATATCCTTGAGCGGCTGGAGCTTTTCGGGCAATGACGGTACGACTACAAATGTTCTGACTTTTCTCATATAACACCACCTGTTCCGTTTCTGTCACCGTGGCCCTCGTCCGGCCGAGATATTGGATCCGATAATAACGACTGTCACGGCGACATCAAAGTTATAATATTACTACACTATATATATATTTTATTCGGCGATTTTGCTATAGGGCTAAAGTATTAAAGTACGTCGGCTGATTATTGTCGGAGAGTGGAGGGTAGAGAGTTGGCACAACGAGATTAAAACGGTGCGATACATCGCACCCTGCTTAATCTGACTACCGACATATAACGTCCGATATTATTGACTTCCTGGAATTGGAATTTAGCGAAGGGGGGTATGCGGTTTTTTTGGGTCTTCCTTATGGCTGCATACTGCTGTTTCAGTCGGTAGTTGTCGATTCGCTCGGTGGTTGCTGATTTGGTGGGAATTGTTTTTTGAGCAGTTTGATAACCGAATCGACGGCCTCCGGCTGGCTGGCGGGAAGAACAGAGCAGGGATACTGCGCATAAAGTTCACTAACCTTCACCAGCAATTTCTCACGCACAACGAGCAGTAACAGACCCTCGGCGGAGGTAATCAGTTTATCAACCGATTTGCGCCAGCCGTGATTCTCTATCTCCAGAGGACCAAATTCATCAATTATCATTAATTGAGCGGAATGTGTATCAGGTGAGTTAAGCGTCAGGTGTCCCAGTTCCAGGCCCCGCTTTATGAACGTGAAGGCACTTGTATGTCGTGGCGTTTGTGGGCCGCGACGGGCCAGAGGGGTGTGCTTGCCGGTTTTGATGTCCCGCACATCAAAACCGATTAAAGTACTGTCGGTGTATTGGGCCGGGCTCAACAAACCAGCCACCCGGAAGCCCTCGGCACCGACGCGGTCAATGAGCCGCGACACAGCGGTAGTCTTACCGGATTGCCTGGTACCAGTCCATAGAATAAGTTTTGTATCTTGCGGCAACATTAAACTCTCATAATATACGCACCGCGTATGGGAATTCCCGCGAGCGAAACCGTAACATGTTGTAAGGTTACTTACCCGCGTACTAACGGGAAAACTCCATCGTGAGCACTATATCTGCGGGATAAATGCCGCCAAGCCAAAGACCCATAGTCCGGCGGTTACTAATGAAATACTGCCCGGCGCCCATTGAATACGAAGATCGAAAGGGCTGGCGAGTCCGGCCTTAAGCCGCTCACCCAAACGAAAAGAAAGCGGTACCAGCACAGCACAAACAACCGCCGTGAGGGTTCCACTTACTCCGATGTGGTGGAGCACCTTGCCCAAACCAGTTTGTACCCAATAGTCATACCGGAATATATAGGTTATCAGCACGGCAAACAAGGCATAGCTCATATAGACGGCAGCGACGGCACTCAGCGCACGGCTCTTTATCCTGAATACGCCGAAAACGAGGTCGTAACAAATACCCGTCAGCAAAATTCCCAGAAAATGGCAGGCGAAAAACGGGGTATTGAGGAATTTATACAACATTGCGCACGCGGCAATAAGGGTGGCCATGCCTAACTGAGGTAAATATGCCCTCGCTATAGTCAAAATAACCAAGGCAACTGCCGTCAGCGGGATCGCGGCATAATCCTGTAAGCCCGCAATATATAAGAGTCCGCCCAGCTTCGCTTCAGAGATACCCCAAAGGCCGCTAAAAAACAGTATTCCTAAAATACACCCTTTTTTCATCTGTAATACTCCTTCCAAAACATGATTTTCAACTCGCGTCGAATTCCATAAGTGCATTATAACCAAGCAGATACGCTATTAAGCCTGCCGAGGTTCACCACAGCCGGATTAGCATTCTATCACGTTTTACAACAAATGCAATCAGAATTATTTATCATTTACAAGCCAATTTTCTGAAAACTTCTCCAGATCGGGTGGGTCAACGTAGGTGTTTTGGTTCAGGTCGGCACCGCCGCACCAGTTGGGGTCTTTGCAGCCGCCTTCGAGCCAGTGAGCGGCAAACAAACCGAAATCAAGCAAGTCAACATCGCAGTCGTCATCGAAATCGGCCGTCTGTCCCACGGTAAAATCATCTGTGGTGGTTGTGAGCAATTGATAATAATCCCATCCCTTGTCAGGATTCGTGTATTGTTCGAGGATACCCTCAACAGCACAGAACCGGCTGCCGAGTTCCACGTAAGGGTGGTAATCACCGATTGCGTCCACGTTCATATAATCGGCCGCCCAGCAACTCCAATTCGGGTCCGAGGGATACTCGAAACTTTGCAAAACGTAATTATCACTCGCCTTGCCGAGGCCTATGCGGGTTACGGTGATTTTTTCGACGCGAAGATACATAGCTTCGTACATTTCGGCACTATGGTCAATAACGTGCCATTCGTCGGCAGGGCCTTCAACAGGTGCCGCGATATCAGCACAGGTAACCGATATGGCATCAGGTGTTGGGTAGCTATCTCCCACTACGAAACCGGAACCGGATTCATACGCCAGTTGGGTGTTGCCCCTGCTTTCTTCGACGATTGTGTTAGTGAAAGACAGCCATTCGCCGACGTTCACACCTGAAAAGGCATCCGTACCCGTAAAATCTTTAACAGTTAGACCGCCCCAGCCGTCCGGGTGAGCGGGATCATAGAGCGTAAGTTTGGGACTGTAACCAGCATACTTGTGGATGACTATTCCGCCGAAACAATCGACCACTTCGTTAACGTGAAGACTTGTACCGTCCGCATTTGTAGTGTATTGGATGTCATAGATTGACAGGCTATCGGCCGGCAAGCCATTTGCCATACCGAGCAGAACCATAGCCGCGATACTGATTGTAATTGTTTTCTTCATTGTTTTCTTTTCTCCATAAATAGTAGTTCCTGTTACTTCCGAATCCCGAATCCTGTATTCAGAATTCCTCTCTTTCTTAATACGGATACCAGTTGTAATCGTTGCGGGGCGGTACCTCGAGGTCGGCGGGCCAATCCTCTTTCCAGACGGACGGCTTCCATTCGACATGGGTGTCGCAATAAAGCAGTGAGCCGCCTATTTTCTCACCGCTACGGGCGTGGCGAGCACTGAACGCCTTGGGGTAACTGCCACAGTGTTTGCCGGCGTTACGATATTTTTCCTGCCCGTCGTAGCCGAGCCTTGGATCAAGCAACTGATCAAACAGCAGTATAACCCGCGCGGGTTTTCTTATACGGGTTGTCTTGAGAAAGGACGGCATATTATTTCCGCCGGGCTGGTTGTATGGCGGCCAACAATTCTCGTCCAGTTCGAGACAGGAATTCATCGCGTAAGAGAAGAATCCGTTTCTAATGGGTTTGTATGTATAGCAGTCCAGCGGGGCCAGTTTCGCCGCGGGGCATTGAAATACGCTGTCCTCGCCGGGGCGTTGGCCACGAGGGTGATCGTAAAATGGTTTCTCGCCCATCAAAGGAGGAATCATATCGACCCAGCCGAATTTGTCCGCCTCGCTGCTGCCACGGTCCTGACTGTCAATATGAGGATACATGTCGTCATTTCCCTGAGCGTACATCTCAAAGGCGAGACCCCACTGCCGTAATTGCGTCTGGCAGACGGTCTGTTTGGCCAGAGACCTTGCCCGGCCCAGAGCCGGCAGCAAAATACTGATCAAAACAGCTATAATCGAGATTACCACCAACAACTCAATAAGCGTAAAACCCTCGCTTACAAGTGTTCGAGTCTTCTTTTGCCGGGCGGTTACAGCCATATTATTATAAACTTTCCACAAGATGGCAGCGGTATATACCAGCCAGCGTTATGCACAGCCATACATATCGCTTGTTTTTATACACCTTCGGCTCCAAGTGGTCAAGATAAATTTGACGCCAGCGTCAAAATACTTTGCCCCCTCGATTTTGGAGCATTGGCGTTTTTTTTTGTGGCGTTTTTCGGACTTTTGACGGTTGCATCAAATTTGTAACTTTACAACTATTTAATCTTGTGGGATGTTACATGCACTATATTGAGATATGTTTCTTTTCAGTCGTCCCTGCGGGACTAAAGTAATATAAGAACAGGTTTCCCAGCGATAAATCGCTGGGCTATTCTCATTTGTCCCTACGGGACTGTTTTAATCACAAGCAGGAAGCTTGTGCTACATTTGGATAGAATGTTACTGACCATGTATATTCTAAACGATACCATTGTGGCCATTAGTTCAGCCGCCGGCAGTGCGGCCCGCGGTATTATTCGGGTCAGCGGGCCTGAAGCATTGGCCCTTGCGGGTACGATTTTCCAGGGAGATGATGGGGTTTCCGTTGCTGAGGCGGGTTCCTGGAGTGTGCTCAAAGGTCGCTGCCTGCTCACCGAGAGCGTTTCCTGTCCGGCTGGTTTATACATCTTCCGCGCTCCTCACAGTTATACCACCCAGGACGTGGTCGAGTTTCATCTGCCCGGCAGCGGGCCGCTTTTGCAAATGGTTCTCCAGAGATTATTGGCTACCGGAGCCGACGTCCGTTCGGCTGAGCCGGGTGAGTTCACGGCCCGTGCGTTTTTCAACGGGCGAATCGATCTGACCGAGGCCGAGGCCGTTGCCGAGGTTATTAACGCCCGCAGCGACGGCCAATTACGCGCCGCGGAAAGACTGCTGGACGGCCGGCTTCACCGCATCTGTTCAGAAATTACCCGCCGACTTACCGAAGCACTTGCCCTGATCGAAGCAAACATCGATTTCAGCGAAGAAGATATAGAATTTGCCACCGGCGAACAGCTTCGGGGCCAAGTTGCAGCCGTTCTGGGAGATTTGGGCCGCCTGTTGACCGACAGTACGACCTGGGATGAACTGACGCACCTTCCGAAGGTTGCCGTTGC
>DAOWIP010000203.1 GCA_030640865.1 Sedimentisphaerales bacterium
ATTACCATGTATTTAACACGATCTCTTCCGCTTACCTCTGATAAATAGTTGACGGCCTCGTTTAATTTTGAAGAAGCGACACCCTGGCTTTCAGGTGTTTTTTCTTCCCAGTCGGCACCGGGAAAAACCGTTTCCGCAGCGCCTGTGACGCAAAATACAAAAACAAAAGTTGATACACACCATTTAGTACAGTTGAACATTGTTATACTCCTCATATTAAGATGGGTTTAAGCCCATCAGGTTATTTCGGGTTCCGGATCGGGTGGGGGGGTAGGAAACATCGCGTTCATCAGGACAGTTATTGTCAGGCTATCATGAATTATTGTGATGATCAATGCCTTTATATTAACGCCATCACCCAATGCTGCCACGCGCCGCAACCAACCCCATACGGCGGCCCGCACTTTTTGTCCGGGCTGCATCTGCTGATTCAAATGCCGTTATGAAGCAGACTGATAGATTGCAGGTCGATAGTTGGGTGGCGGGACAGGCTTTCCTTCGGCTTGTGCGGCCTCAATCCAGGCTTTTTTGGCTAACTGCACCTGCTCAAGTGCCTCCTGGGGCGTACTTCCGAAAGCAGAGCAGGCCGTCAGGTCGGGAATATCGGCAATATAACCGCCGTCTTCTTCACTAAAAAAAATGTTAATATGATAATCTTTCATAACTTATTCTCCTTGTTTGTCTTTTTCCAGTATAAGATTATATCGTTCAATAAGTCTGATAAATTGCCTTATTTGATAAGGTTTTGCCCTTCCTCCAACATTTTGAAGATTTATCAGTTCTGGTATCTCAGGGTGAACAAAAATATGGTGACTACCTTTCACGCGGGAAAGATAAAAACCAAATGATTCAACCAGACTTACCATCTCATTAAATCGTATGTCTTTTGATCCACGAATGGCTTTAGCAAGCAGCTTGCGTTTGTTCAAAGTTATATTCTCCCTGATTTTACGTAATGTTCATTCATCTATCGGCTCTGTGGTAGCCTCTGTCCCCCAGTCAGACGCGGCTACCCGCCGTAACCAATCCCAAATGACGGGCACGGCCTGGGCTACACCTGCTTTCAATTATAAAACGTCATCGCCTGTTCGAAGACAGACGCTGCCACCCGTCAAATGGCGGGCACGACCCGGGCTACGCCTGCTGCTAAAAATAGTCTATTAATCCATAGATTCGCTTACAGAAAATTGGGAATAATAATAAATTCGCATGAACCGTTTCCTTTTCTATAATATTGCCGGAAGGATGGCCAGCATCATTTCGAGTGGTGCGAATAATATCAAATATGCGGTCTATGATAGTACCCAAATTATCGCCCATATTATCCGGTAATGTTTTCGCTATAGGTTCAAGACGTTTCCAGAGTGCGTCATATTTTCTTTTAATTATAAAGGTGTTCGTTTCTTTTTCAAAAACCGCCTTATTTTGTGGATTAGTTAACGAATCGCCGAACACTTCAATCAAAAGCAAAACCGCTTTTTCCGCAGCACAACCTAACATAACTGCCGATGTCAGCAATAAATTTTTTCGAAAACAGTTCAAAGTTTCCTCCAGATATCTGATTATTACATCATCTATTTGAGGGATTTCTCCTTTGATGCGACGCAAATAGCCGTCCGGATCGTAGGGTTGATATTCTGTTTCATTGACAACCTTTTCTCCATATTCGGTTAATTGGTAAGAAGGAAAGTCTAAAAATCCACTAATTGCAGCGGTATTTTTTTGAATTTTGGGACCTGGAACAATGATACCTTCGATGTAGAATTCGTGGATGATTTGTTTTACGCTTCTCCAATCATTTATATCATTATTAAGGCTGATTTCTTTCCCTGTAAAAAATCCACGAATATCTCCAAATTCTAATTGACTATGAGGATCTGATGAATGATTTTTAAGGTATTCTAAAAGATGAGTTCTCAAAACGGAATATTCTGTTGCCATAATTACTCCTGCTTCATTATTTGGCAGCGTCTGTCCGCAAGACAGGCGATGGTATTATCCGCAAGCATACCTATAGATTATTGATTTAATGTGGTTGACAAATTGAGTCATAATATTACAGCATTTGCTTATCCATAACAACAATAAGGTGTGCAAAGCAAACTCTACCAAATTTTGTTCAAATCCTACAGAGTTAACAAGGGGCATATTTATAACTTATATACATCATCCATGCAAAACTAAGAAGAAAGATAAAAATCCATAATAATAGAGATGACAAACCTATGACTAAACAGGACCAAGTAAATCTATTCCACTTTGGGTTATTAAAATACCTAACATAATTGTTTAATAAAGCAAAAAAAACAGATAAAGGTAAAAACAATAGCATAATCTCTATAATTATTTTATAAATAGACACTAAAGTATAAGCCGTCATTTCTCCCTGAGACGGATCAATAAGAGCAATTAAGAAAACTATTGCAAAATAAACTAACGAGATAATGATTAAGCCTAAAGTACACTTAAAAACATTTTTCAAAATCATCCGAATCATTATTATAATCCTGTAGCCTGGTGGGGTTTGCTGTGTACACCTTTCTTATGCTAATATATTATGCTTGTATCGTATTCACCAAACAAACCTCGTTTTTCTTTTGTCACAATATTACGCCTTCCCGATCGATGTTTTTATGTAACGGCATCGCCTGGTAAAGGGGTGAATCCCATTTTTCCTTGTTATGAACGATATATGTCAGCACTGCGCCGGTTTCGAGTTCTATAGGGAATATGTTGTCGAGAATCCTTTCCTTCAGCGCCATATTTACTGTTTGGTTGACTATTACCATAATGTCGTAATCGGAATACTCGCCGGCGTCGCCCCGTGCACGCGAACCATACAGGATCACCGTCGCATCTGGTACAACATCTGTAATGGCGTTCTTGCAGCGGCGAAGTAGTTCAGTATCCGCCGTTTCGCCTGTCCATGAATCCAGTGTTTTCATTTGTTATCCCTTTTACGAGCTTGCTATGATGAAAACCTTATATCATATATTGTGGCTTGAATCAATGCGTAATGGTTAGTTCTTTTATCGCGTTTTTAATATCGTCCTCACTAATGTCATCGACAAATGTACAGCTTCCCAGAGAGGTCGGCAGGACGAATCGTATCTTGCCGGCCTTTACCTTTTTGTCCTGTTTCATAGCTTCGTATAACTTATCGACCGGAAGTTCTTCACTGACACTTGTCGGTAGATTGAGTCTGTTCAACAGGGCGGTTATTCTGTCGATTGTTTCAGCCTTGAGCAGTCCCCGCCCGATGGCCAATCGGGCCGCGGCGACCATACCAAGCGAAACCGCTTCGCCATGATGGACATCACGATCAGCACATACCGTCTCAATCGTATGGCCAATAGTATGGCCGAGATTGAGTATCCCTCGCAGGCCGCTTTCAAACTCATCAGCCGAGACGATCGCGGCCTTGATACGGCAGTTACGAACCACCAGATCGATCATCAGTTCCGGCTCCAGGTTCATGATTTGATCGGTGTGATTTTCCAGGTGCCTGAAAAACTCCACATCACGAATGACGGCGTGTTTAACGGTCTCGGCCAAGCCACAGCCCAGCTCCCGCCGCGGCAGGGTTTTCAGAACAGCTATGTCGGCGAACACCATTTTGGGTTGATAAAACGCGCCAATCATATTCTTGCCCCGCGGATGATTGATACCGGTTTTGCCGCCGATACTGCTATCGACCATAGCTAGCAGGCTGGTCGGCACTTGTACATAGTTGACGCCGCGTTTGAACGTAGCCGCGACAAAGCCGGCCAGATCGCCCACTACTCCACCCCCCAGTGCCACGATTGCGTCGGACCGTTCGATTGTCAGGTC
>DAOWIP010000122.1 GCA_030640865.1 Sedimentisphaerales bacterium
ATGATTTCGTCAATCAGCCATTCGGCGTCCTGGTGAACCTTGACAAAATCCAACGCGGAACCAAAACCACCGCGCGATATCTCAAGGCTTTCAATATCAATTATCTTGCCGTTCGGCCTCTGGCTGACGGTCAGTACGGCCTGGCCCGGACCGGTATAAGCAACCTGTATCTTCTCGTTGTGGATATTCGTCAGGGTAGTAGTACCGGTATAATGGTCCAGAGTAATTGTCTGCTGTAATTGACCACCCAGCGAGATTAGAAGTTCATATTCCGTGGCTGTATAGAGGGGCGTCTGCGAGGAAAGACTGACCGTATAAGTTTCGCCGGGAATTATGTCCCAATTCAGCCCTGCCTGATCACTCGAAATGTCCAGTGGGATGCCGGGATATACATCGAAAATATAACTGACGTCCGGAGGGCTGTTGACCGCCACCTGAAGCCGCGTAAGTTCCTGTACCTGAACCAGTGATTCGGACACATAGGTATTGTCAACCGTATTACCCATCTTTAGAATTATATCGTCCGCGATATGACTGGGCGGTTCGCCGTCTTCATCCAACTCGATGCCGTTGCGGCCCACCGCAAACAGCGACCCGTCCGAGGCCCACGTTAGATTAGAAATGTGAGCGTCCGTAAGTTCCGTATTCTTATCAATATCGGAGCCGGACAGAATGTCCGAAAAATTAACAAACTCACCCTCTACCTGTGGATTATCCGCGTCCGGAGCTTCTTCGTTATTGCGTGGGCTTTGGAGCAGGTTATCGTAATTCTGTATATAGATATAAATATCGCCGCTGTCGTCGAAGGTAAAGGCGATGTCTTTACTGCCGTCCTCCGGAACATCACCCCTATCCAGACGGCTCACGCTGACCTCAGTATTGACATCATCCGCCTGTTGGGACTCGCCCAAACCAACGATCCGCGGCTGATCGGCAACCGATAAAAGCACATAAGGAGTATAAGCGACTATCTGATCTTCGAATTCCACAGGGTCGGAGCCTTCCACCTCGACCTCAGCGACCAACGGCCGAATTTGTAGGTCTTCGAGTGTGTAATCGAACATGGTTTCATAATGTATTTGTGTAAGGTCCTCGTCGCCGCCCTGAGCGATGATAAGGTTGCTGTCGCTGTTAAAGATGATGTCGCCGCTGGAAACATCACCAACACTCAAAGGCTGAGCCCAGCAATTGGGTATTTCGTATGGTGCCGGATCAGGCTCCAGTTGCATCAGGAAGGCGATGCTCCCGGATTTGAGTGTAAAAACCATGGTCCCTTCGAGATGGGATTCCAAAAAGCCCTGATAAGGAGCAAAGGCTAAATCGCAGAGAGCCAAGTCATTGCTCCAGGGACTGAAACTGAAAAACAAAGATGTTTCCCCTGTGCTGGTAACGCGATGGATTTCCCCGCCGTCAACAAAGGTGCCGACAAACAGATCACCTCCGTACCGCAGGTCGGCCCCGGTACTGAACGCCAGGGTTATCACACCGTTGGCGACATCAGCCGCGAACAGTTCGGCCACTCCGTCGGGGCTGATACGCCATATATCCGACTCGAACCCCCCTTCCGCTGCGCCGTTCGAATCGACATTTTCGCTTACGACATAGAGGTAACTGCCAAACGCCCCGCCGTTGCTGAATGCCATATCGGTAATGTCAAAAAAGCCGGTAAATGTCTCACCGTTGACGGGGACGTTGAACTCGGTTATTTCAAATTCGGTAAGGTCGCCGTATTTATCGACGGTAAAGACTCTGCCGTCCTGGTCGTCCCCCATGGAAGGGCCAAAGGTGCCCAGAAACATCATACCACCGAACGCTCCATCGGTATCGAGGGCCATCGCCGAGGGGTTCAGTTGTATCGGTTCCATTGGTTCGCCGGCAAAGGTAACAGAGTTGGTCAGTGGATCGAAAAAATTAGTGAAGGATACATCATCAGAGTCGTTACGGTTGATCCTGATTTGATTTATGGTTCCGTCGGAAATATCGGTGGTCCCCCCCCCACTATAAACGGTCTGCCCCAACTGGCAGGTATAATAAACATCATAGCCGTCCTCGCCATAAATTCCCGCCCCCTGGATGACGGCGTTGGGACTATATTCGAATTCCTCATCCGGTTCAGCGATAACCGTCCTTTGCGCTATGGTGTACCCATAAAAAATATCGTCAAACAGTTCTTGTTGTAAGTTGTTCAAAGGTTCTTCAGGGTCGAAATCCGGGCCGTCAGGGTCATACCGATAAAGCTGGGCCGCCGCCGCGTAGTAGGCCACGGTATAAATGTTCTCTGATTCCTCAGAAACTTGCAGAATTGAGCCGCTGTGGTTGTCGGCGATGTATATTTCCCCGTCGCCGGCAACGGCAATCGATACTAAATCCACCGACATCCCCGTTACGTTGATAATGTCATCGGAGGTCAGTATTTGCGTAATTACCCCGTCGGAGTCGTCGATCGAGAAGACATCACCTCTTCCGGACAGTGTAACCAATATATCGCCTTGCGGCGTTGTCGCCAGATCGGTCAAAATCACTTCGCCGGTGGTCAGCCCGGCAGCGAGGGCAATATTCTGTCGAGAGGCCAACATCTCCACGGAATCGTCCGTTTCACCCATGTTTTTCAGCCAGAGACTGTCATTGGCTATAAAATAGACCGCGTCCTCTCCGCCCACCGTCAGGGCCGTAATCTCCTGGTCGCCGCCTTCGGTAATCTCCATCATTAAGTCGATTTTGCCGTCCTGACCGGCGGTAAAGTTGTAAATATCTATGTCCTCACCGTCCGAAAGGGCACCTCTTACCCCAAGAGCGAGCGTATCGCCTTCAATATCCAGTTGCTGTCCCGGATCGATATTATTAAGCTCCTGCTCATCAATAATCTCGTCGGCAAAGTCCAGCACCGACAGTAACAGACGGTTTTCTAGAGACTCAATAATCAGTTTGCCTGTCAAATTAGGTAGTTTTGGAGAAATAGAGGATATGTTCCTCCGCCAAAGTTTTGGAAACGGGTGTTTTTTCAGGAAGGTGAACTTCATAGGTCGATACTCCCACTGCAACTGGTATTCACGTTTTTTTTATAGACACCGGCAACAAATATTGAACTTATCCCGGCTTCGCCGGGAACCAACCCCGCATTGACATACGGGGCTAAAACTGGATTCCCGCCTTCGCGGGAATGACGTAATAAATTCCTATACGCTCAAGGTATCCGGATTACCAAGTCAAAATCGCAGGTTTTTGTCCGTTTTTTTGACTCTTGACGGCATTACCATTATATCGAAATCGACTTAAAAACCAAACATACTTTAGCTATACCCATAAATTAGTTGTCGTTGCGGAAAGTGTGTGAGATTTTTTTCTGGCAATGTAGCTCAAGCATCCTTGCTTGAGATTCTTATGCGAAATACTGTTTTTTGACGCCAAATACGGTCTATTAATCGCAACCTGGAAGGTTACGCTACATTAGGCCAGAAAAAATTCTCACACACTTGCGGAAACACCCCCGCTTGACAGCAGGATTGGTAAGCCCTCCAGATTTTACATTGGGGGCTGGTTAAGAAACCCCCGGCATAAAGCCGAGGGCTAAGATAATAGATTTTTTATTGAAAAATGGGCATTAATCTGGTATTATTGTTTATAGTATCAGGAGATGGAAGATGGCAGACAATAGAAACGTCTGCCTTTTCAGGAATATACCTGTGCACAATCAAACTGACAGACGCGGCCAGGACGGCCAACCTGACGCACCCGGCAGTACCGACAGTTCTGCCCCCGTGGAAGGGGTAATAAAGGCGTTTATCGCGGGTTTGCATGAGGAGGAGCGGATGTTGGTTCTGCTCCAGAAGGAATTATATGAAGGCAGTTGGCAGGAAATGTTAACAGACCTGAATAATCGGCTGGAGGGGCGGCCCTATATTTTCAAACTGGCTAACCGCATTCGTGATGACCTGAGCCGTATTGAAAAACTGCGGGCATTTGAGCAGGAATACAATATCAAACTAACCGATTATGTCGAACCACCTTCCCGCCAACAGGTGAAGGGATAGGGACGGCGATGCTTTTGGCCGCAACCAAAAATAATAGTAACCGTTCACGCTTTTTACAGATTGCTTTCTTTCGCCCCTTCGGCTGCGCTCAGGGCAGGCTTCTTCAGGGCTTGAAACAAAAGAAGAGGTAGTGAATCTTCTTCCGGGGGCTTACGCCCCCGGCTATGCGCTCTTTCGGCCCTTCGGGCCTAATA
>DAOWIP010000560.1 GCA_030640865.1 Sedimentisphaerales bacterium
GTCTGCCGGTGGGTTTTGTTGCGGGGTTGCTGGGGATCGGCGGCGGGTCATTGTGCGTACCGGCCCAGCAGCTACTTTTGCGACTGCCTCTGCGACGGGCCATCGCCAACTCTGCCGCGACGATTATGTGCGTCGCCGCTGTCGGAGCCGTTTATAAAAACCTTACACTCACAGAACACAACATCTCGGTCATTTACTCATTGCGACTCGCGACGATGTTGATCCCTACCGCTATCCTGGGCAGCTTCATAGGCGGACGGCTCACTCACATCCTGCCTCGCCGGGTACTGCGGATGGTATTTATTGTGTTCCTGCTCGTTGTCGCTTATCTGACCTACAGCAATTGTATCGATTAAATCGGCTGGGTTGGAATCGATGATTTTATCGATAAAAAAACATGGTTAAATTGTTTTTTCTTAAACTTTATTTATTGATTCCTGATGCCACATATTATATGTTTCAGATCGCTGTGTGTAATACAGGGGAGGTTTGCCTTAATGAGAACTTAATTTTATTCCAGAAAGGCACTAAAATGAGAACTACACTCCTTACTACCGTAACTATTTCCCTGGTTTTTACAAGTTTTTGTTCCGCGGCGCAATATCAGGTTATCGATCTCGGTGAACCTTGGAGTTTCTTTGGGAAAGTCTGGTTTCTATATAATATTAATGACTCTGGTCAGGTGTCCGGAACAGAGCCTTTAGGCTTGATGGACCGCAATGCCTTTATCTGGGAGGACGGGTCAAAATATTACATTACGGCCGGCGACAGCCGTGAAAGCTGGGCCAACAACATCAGTAACAGTTCTATACTGGTCGGCGCTGAGTCTGACGGTTCTACTGCCGTTCCTTTCTATTGGCAGGGCGGAGCCACTACCTACTTAGACACCTTACATGGTAAAACCTATACAGAAGCTCTCGCTGTCAATGAAGCCGGAGAGATTGTCGGATACATGGCTGAGGCAATGTCACCCTGGTTATCTACCGCTGTACTATGGAAAGATAACGAAATAATAGTATTGGAAAAACTTAATAGTGGTGACAAATACAACATGGCCACTGATATAAATTCCCATGGCCAGATTATCGGTTTTTCCGGCGAATCGAATGATAAACGTGCTTTTCTCTGGCAGTCTGGTCTGATGCAGGACCTTGGTACTCTTCCCGAAGATATAAGTGCTGTGGCCGAAGCAATCAATGAGCAGGGCCAGGTAGTCGGTTATTCCTTGTCCGCAAACGGGGAAAAACACGCATTTTTATGGCAAAACGATGTAATGACTCCGCTTGCCGCCGACGGCGAAAGCTGGGCCGTCGCTGTCAACGATAATGGGCAGGCAGTGGGTGCTAATGAGACTTCTCAGGGAACTTGTGCTTTACTTTGGGAAAATGGTCAAACGATCAACTTAAACTCACAGCTTTTGGAAGATAAGGGTTGGATACTAAACGAAACGCATGATATCAACAATTCCGGCTGGATTGTGGGTGTAGGGATAAATCCGGAAGGCAGGGAAAACTGCGGATTCCTGCTGGTGCCCGTAAAACAGGAGACCATATCCGCTGACGTTGAAATAAAACCGGAGACACTCAACCTGAAAAGTAAAGGATTATGGCTCACCTGTCATCTTTGTTTGCCGGAAGGATATGATGTCTGTGATATTGACATTTCCAGTATTTTGATGAATGGTCAAGTCGAGGCGGCAAAAACGGCCATTGACGAAGAGGAACAGGTACTGATTGCCAAATTCCTGCATTCGGAGATTACAGCAATAATTAATCCCGGTGAAGTTACCCTGACGGTAACCGGTCGGCTTGTCGATAATACGGAGTTTGAGGGGGAAGACACCATTAGAGTAATTGATCGAGGCCGAAGAAAATAATACTACTCTGTCTGCGTAACAGCAAAACTCCTGTAACAGCGTAAATGCTGACTGGTCATTCCTGTGGAGCTTGACGGAACAGAGATTGCAATTCCGGATTCTTCAAAACCAGAGAGCAAATACCGAATAACGCCGCGCAGAGCGGAACTGTTACAAGCAGTTGCAGCAGGGCGGAAAAATCACTTAGTGTATGAAGCGACCATGCTCCCCCCCCGGCCATAATCAAAGTCGCGATGGTCGTTTTAATAACCATATTTCGCATACCCGCCTTGAGTTTCAAATCATAGCGTCGTATCAGAATCCATAACAATATGCCGGCCTGTATCCCGGCGCAGACAGCCGTCGCCAGTGCCGGCCCTCCCGTGCCCAGCGGCCAGATCAATATCAGGTTCAGGATAAAATTCAGTCCTACCATCCACACCGCGATTTTGACTGGCGTGACTGAGTCCTGAAGCGAATAATATCCTCGTACCACCAATTGCTGCAGAAAATACGCGATAATTCCTGTGCTGTAAAATAAAAGAGTCCACGCCACCAGATTTGTGTCACGGGAAGTAAATTCGCCTCTTTCATAGATAATGGTTA
>DAOWIP010000048.1 GCA_030640865.1 Sedimentisphaerales bacterium
ACCACCCCTCATGCTTTTTTCACGGCCCGGCCCCCCCCGAGATCTACGCCGGCTCAGACCCTCTCCCCGTCCCCGGCCCTCTCCCCGTCCACGGCCCATCATAGCTTGACCACGGCCCATGCCTTGACCACGTCCACGACCCATCATAGCTTGACCACGGCCCATGCCTTGACCACGACCTCGACCCATCATACCTTGACCACGGCCCCAGCCCTGGCCACGACCACGACCCATCATAGCTTGACCACGGCCCATACCTCGGCCCATTCCGCGACCCCAAGCGAAGTCCTGGCCACGCATACCACGATCCATGCCGCGGCCCCAAGCAGGACCGTGCTCATCGCCCCATTCCTGCGCGCCAGCAGTCCGGCCACTAAGCAACGCAAGAGTGAATACGATAATAATCTGGGTTAATAAAGTTTTCATAATTGTGCTCCTTTCCAATAGTCTTGTCCCGCTGTTCTTCGGTATTATCCCACAAGGGTAATACTTCGATAAGGGCCAGGACATCAATGGTTTCTTCGTCAATATCACTCTGTCTCAAGGCCAAATCCCATAAAACCATCTCGTCAGCAAACGGAGCAAGTTCGTTTTGGGTTGCCTGGACGAGCTGCTCCTTAATAAGCTGTTGCCTGTTCCAGCCCTGCCAGAATACCAACAGGACAATCATAATCGCGGCAGCAATCGGCGCCAAACGCCGAGCCCATAAAGTTATCGTTCGAGAAGGCACAGACGACAGATTCGCTCTGATCGCATGCTCGATACGGGCCTGAGTCTCAAGCGGCAGATAATGTTCGTCCACGTGCTGTAAGAGCCGGTCGGCCCGGCGGATTTCTTCAGCCGTACGCTCAGCCTCCCGCGAACTAACGCCCGTTTCCTGAAGCAGTTTCGTAATTTCGTTGTCAGGTGTTTTCATGTTCCTATCGCTCTAATTGTGAGTTCATTTTCATAACCGGTTACTCTAATGTGTATAACGACGTTGAGGGTAGAATATTGCGGAAAAAGGACGCCGGCGTCAAAAATACTTTGATATCGTCCCAAAGATTGGGTCGTGGATAGGTTTTGGCTATACCGCGAAAAAGAGTATTTTTTCTGCCACAGGCAAGATAGACGCCAGCATCAAAAGCACTTTGCCCACTCGATTTTGGAGCGTTGGCGGTGTTTTTCGGACTTTTGACGGTTGCATCAAAACATTTTTTTTTGTGAACCGGAATAGCGAAGCACTATCTTACCTATCTTAACCTCAACCTTTGGGACGATAATATTATTTTATTATTTGATGATTTAAGCTTTCAAGGATTGAAAAAAAGAGGTAAAAAAAATAAACAGAAGATAACAAAGGAAGCAAAGAAGAAGAATAGACACGGATTCGTGCCGATAAACACTGATTAAGAAAAGGTGCAAAACGAGAAAGTTGTGGGTTAAAATTAACGCTCATATTTTATGGAGCCACAGAGGACACCAAGGAGACACATAATGATCAGTAGAACCGTAATTGTCGTGTTCATCGGTATTGTTACTTTCCCACTGTACGGGAATACTGTTTCAGGTAAGCCGGAATCCAAAGGCTTGCTTTTCAGCGAGAAGTTCGATGATGCGAAACTCAAGAGCCGGAAGTGGTATGATATGACCCGGATCAGGATTGCCGGCGGTGCGGCAGCCGGCAGAGGTTGCATCGAGTACGAGTGGCCCAACAAGAATTCCAAGGGAACGGCCTCGTCGAGCATGCGGCGTTTGTTCAAGCCGACCGACAAGGTCTATATTCGCTTCCACCTGAAGCTTTCAAAGGGCTGGGGCTGGAGCCGCAGGAACTACCACCCGCATCTCACTCACTTCCTGACCTCCGAAAACTCGAAGTGGCATGGGCCGGCGGCAAGCCACCTTACCCTATATATCGAGCCGGTGAACGGCAAACTACGCCTCGCCGCTCAGGACATCCAGAACAAGAATATGCCCCATGGCCTAACACAGGGGCCGCTAAAAGGCGGCTATAATGGAAAGTTCTACGACAGCAGAGAGATACTCTTCAAAGACGACAAGTGGCACTGTATCGAGGCGTACTTCAAACTCAACACACTCGACATCGAGAACGACCGACCAAATATGGACGGTGTTGTCCGCGGCTGGTTCGATGGGAAGCTCGTTGTCGAGCATACTAACGTGATTCTACGTTCCACCGACTTCCCGAAAATGAGGTTCAACCAGTTTCTAATGGCTCCCTACTTTGGACCCGGGCTGTTGCCGCACGCCCAGAAGCTCTGGATCGACGAGATGATAGTTGGTACAAAGCGCATTGGGCCTCTACCCTCAAAAAAGACGAAGAGCCGGAAAGAAATGCCAGAGAAAACATCTCTGTCAAAAAGAATGAAAATATTTCGGGCAGGATTTACAGGATAAAAAAGCGTGGTCGGCGGATAAATACAAAAACAAATGGTGCGATACAGCACACCCTAATAGATAATATGAATTATATTGCTATACATAATATTCCGGTTAACCCTATCGATCTGGAAAAAATCGAAAAAATAATTCGAGAAAAAGATATTATAAGATCGCTCTATCCTCCCAGCCTTTTTAATCAGTATTTTCTCGAAGATTATCTCAAAGAAATTCATGTTCATAACAGTAGATTTCTTGCTTTATTCGACCGAAACATCTTTACGGATATCGTTGCAGTTGCAAAAAACAGCGGAAATAAGATTTCAGAGACTCAAAAGGTTGCTTGTGCTTTATTAGCTTTTTTTCAAATGTCCGACACTTTAATCGAACCTTGTATGGCAATATCTGAATATATCGATTCCGGTCATTATGACGAAGCAGTAGATGAACTTTCATTATTTAGAACCGTTGATAATCTTGACCCACAAATATTGATAAACCTTGCATTAGGCAGAATTAATTCGATACCCATTGATAGTTTTAATTTAATCGAAAAGGAATCTGTCGAGAAAAAATATGGTAGTGATTTTTCCCGCTGGAAATTACATTATGGTTTTGTATTAAAGCTTGTCAGCATTGAGGTTTCTGGCGGCACTCCATCGAAAAAAATAGAAACGTTTCTCAACTGGATGCATACTGATTATATTTTCTCAGCAGCAGCCATCGTATTTGGAATAATCTATTTTTCCAATAAAAGAATTAAAAATATGGTCAAAAATCTCAACAGCAACGATGTTTCTATATTTCGAAATGGACTTAGAAATGCTGCATGGGATATGACTCTAATTAGTCACTGGACTCAAAAAGCCTTAAACGACAGCAAAAAAGGCGTCCTTTACCTTTTTTGCACCGCAGATAAAGCTTTGAAAATAATTGCTAATCTTACAGTTTTGTCATACAAATCTAAAAAAGATTTCGAAGAAAACCTAAAATCATTATTCTTAAATCAGTTTGGCAAAGAAAAGGGTGCTAAGGTTTACAATATATACAATTCGTTAGTCGCTCGTTGTAAAGATGGTTCGAGAAAAATAAACAAACTCAAATCAACAGAGGCGCTTTTTTCTATCATAAATGAATTGGAAGAAAACTTATTAAAGACAAGATATGATGGCTAAATATTTTTGAATTCTTGTTTGTTCGTGGTTACATTCTGATAGTCGAGCCATCCACCTCGAAGACTCGGTGGCTGCCACACGGCGTTTTTTTACAGGTTGCTTTCTTTCGCCCTTTCAGGGCTAAAGAGAAGAACCCCCGCTTAACAGCAGGGGCTATTTAAGAGTGGTTGTCGCAATCTGTCCGGGGGCTTACGCCACCCGGCT
>DAOWIP010000519.1 GCA_030640865.1 Sedimentisphaerales bacterium
GATTTATCCTGTAAATCCTGTCAAAAATGCAAATTTTTCATACACTCTGGTTCTATAATGCCGTTTGCCGCCTGAAATTGCAAGTATTATTATACGCTTCTGTCTTTCTCACCACTCACAACCCACAACTCACAACTTATCTTATGGGCTTACCGCAATTTAAATAAAAATATGAAAAATTACTTGATTTTCGACAGAATTGTGTTACAATAAAGGTGTAACATATGATGGTTATCTGGATTATTTCACGGCCTGTTCTTCTGGGCCGAGCCTTTGTCAGGTTAAGTGAGGGTGAGAAAAACTTGGTGGGGAGAGTGTGCGTATATCGCTCGTGGGCTCGGTGCTGGACCGTGCCGTGCGTTATTCAATATTTGGGTGGCTGCGCTGGTTAGCCGGCGCAGCTTGGAGTAACTTAAAACCGGTTAATCGTGCGGAGCGGTTGTCAAGCTGGTTTTCAACATAGATGAACAGAGGGTAATCGAAAGGAAAAGAACGGAAATATACATAATGGCTTGGGCTGGCTTCCCAGCCCCAAAAACGACTGTGCCAACAAGCACAGCCCAAAAGATGCAGCAGTACGCTGCTGGCTGTTGAAGCGATATATGTCGAATATTCGAGAATCAACAGCCGAATAAATCCGTGCAAGCTCGCAAGTATTTTGCGAGCTTGTTTTTTTGTTAAATAATTCCTGTTGATGCAACCGCCAAAAGTCCGAAAAACGCTGCAAAAACAACGCCAACACTCCAAAATCGAGGGGGCAAAGTACTTTTGACGCTGGCGTCCCTGTTGCGGAAAATGAAATATAGCGTGCCACGGCCGTATCGGCTGTGTTTTATTACGTTCTTTACGTATGTCCCACATCAAATCCACCATTATTGCATAGTACTCACGATTGAATTTTCCCGTTAGTTCGCGGGCAAGTAACTTTACGACAAAACGTTACGGTTTCGCTCGCGGAAATCCCCATACGCAATGTGTATAAATAAAGTTTGACTTGTACGGCTGATATTATTAGTATATTCGTTTTATTGATACGTATATTCAAGGACTGAAGCGATATGTTTGCTGTTATTTCCGACATTCATTCCAATCTCGCTGCCCTGCGGGCGGTGCTGGACGATATCGAGCGCAGACAGATCAAGGAAATATTCTGTTTGGGCGACATCGTCGGCTATGGCCCCGAACCCTGTCAATGCCTCGACCTGATCATCGATCGACAAATCGCCGGCATAATGGGTAATCACGATCACGCCGTCTTTTATGAGCCTACTAATTTCAATACCGGTGCCGAGCGAGCAAGTTATTGGACCCGCAGAGCCCTGGAAAAAGAGCCTGACTCCGAAAAACGCAGTCGTCGCTGGAGCTTTCTCGGCCGGCTGCCCGTGAGTATCAGGATGGCAAAAATCATGATGGTGCACGGCTCCCCA
This sequence comes from Sedimentisphaerales bacterium, assembly GCA_030640865.1. Classification (GTDB taxonomy): domain Bacteria; phylum Planctomycetota; class Phycisphaerae; order Sedimentisphaerales; family SM23-30; genus DAOVXR01. The sequence goes on from DAOWIP010000519.1 coordinate 1,428, forward strand.
CGGCGGCCGGTGAATGAATATATTTTCCCGGACGACATCTATACCAACTCCGCCAAGTTGCTGACCATTTTTGAAAAAGTTGATCATCTTTGCCTTGTCGGACATACCCATGTTCCGGGTGTCTTTCTGGACGACCCTGATTTTTATGGAGTGGACGAGCTTGATTATGTGTATCCTGTCGTCGAAAAGGAAAAGGCGATTATTAATGTCGGCAGTGTCGGTCAGCCCCGCGACCAGGACGTCCGCGCCAGTTACGTTATCGTCGGGGAGGATAAGATCGAGTTCGTACGCGTCGAGTATGATATTGAACTAACGGTGGCCCAGATTCTGGCCAATCCACAACTCGATAATTTTGAAGGAGAACGGCTGCGCGACGGCCGTTAGGGGGGGTATTATTATGGACATAGATTTCAAACGAATGCTCTTTGCCGTACTGCTGTGTATGATGATTATGTTCGGCTGGCAGTGGTATATGGGTAAGCGGTTCGGTTCCGAACAGCCCCAACCTGAACCAACTTCTCAACCGCAACAGCAGCAACAACAAACGACCGTACCCACTGCAACCACCGAAGGCGGTACCCCGGTTGCCGTCCAGCCGTCGCTGATGGCTCCTGCCGCAGGCGCGTGGAAACTACTCGCTCAGCCGAAACAGCAGGAACAGGTGGTTTTCGGTAACCTTGAAAAGAGAGAAGGCGGATACAAGGCGCAGATTACCCTTGACCCCGGCACCGCCTCGGTTCGCAATGTTCTTCTGAGCGAATATAAACTGAACATTACCGATGAGCATACCGGTTATCCATTGCTGATTCCCGCCCGCGACGATCAGGATCGCATCCGCTATTCGCTTATGTCGGGCAAGCTGAAGATCGCCGGCCGGGCGGAGGTGTTCGACCTTTCCGGCAACTGCTGGAAAATGACTGCCACGACCTCAAGCCCGACCCTGGCCTCGACCTCTGGCGGCCCTGCTCAGTCCGTCAGCTTCACCGCCACTATAGTGAACCAGAACGCCGAGCCGATCCTCGACGTCGTCAAGACCTACAGTTACGGCCCGGACGATTACAATCTTGATTTTTCACTCCGGCTCATAAACAAGACGTTTGAGCCTTTGTTGGTGGAATCGCTGGAGTTTTTCGGCCCGCTGGGACTTCGCCGGGAGGACCCGCGCAGCGACAGGCGAAACGCTGTTGTCCTTTATTTTGACCGTGAGCGGCAGCCGCAGGTTGTGCGGGAACTGTTGATGAAAATTCAGTCGAGTCCGGAAAAGGGCCAACTGGAAAAACCCACCGGCGCAACCCTGCAATGGCTGGCCGTATCGAACAAGTTTTTCGCAGCCGCTTTAGGTCCCAAACCCGCCGGCGCAAAACAAAAAACAGACTGGCTCAACCGCAGTCCCGTCACGGCCGCCATCCTTAATACAACAGAAGAAACAGCCGGGAAAATCATTCCCGGCGAGACCGTTGCCGTTCAGAC
>DAOWIP010000213.1 GCA_030640865.1 Sedimentisphaerales bacterium
AAATATTGGTTTTTTATAGTATCTTTGGAAGGAGGTTCGCTGTGAAGAAATCTGTAACGTTAATTATTGTGGTGATGTTTATATTGGCCCCGGGTGGGGTCGCATTAGCTTCACCGATGGGGACGGCCTTTACCTACCAGGGCCGGCTGAACTTCAAGGATGTCCCGGCGGACGGAAATTACGACTTATCCTTCGGGCTGTATGACGCCTCTGTCGGCGGAAGTCAGGTTGGCACAACTATTCTGGTGCTTAACCACGAGGTGAACGACGGTTATTTTACCGTGGTTCTGGATTTTGGGACAAAAATATTCGATGGCGAAGCTCGTTGGATGGAGATTAGTCTGCGACCGAACGGCACTCCAGGCTGGTCCCTGCTAAGCCCGCGACAGGAACTGACGCCCTCACCTTACGCGATGTACGCCGATGATTCTGACAAGCTGGACGGTTACGATGCCGGCGATTTTGTCTCTCCAGCGGGCGATTACGGCAGAGTGGGTGTGGCAACAAACCTATACGAGGCGAATCAGAGTCTAACCAGCAAGTACCTCAACGAGGTTGGCCCGGACTATATGACGGGATCAACACTCGGTTGGGTACTGGACGTGGAAAACACCGGCATAGGCGGTGCCATCGACGGCTCTGCCCCCACAGGCACAGGTGTTCGCGGAACCTCTTTTGGGCCAGGCGGTACGGGAACAGACGGCGTGGGAGTACGAGGCAATGCGCACGGCGGTCAGGGTACTGGTGTCTATGGCTATGCCGCCGGAAGTAACGGAAAGGGCGTTTATGGAATAGCAGTGGATAATGGCGACTTTACAAATTACGGCGGTCAATTCGAGGCTCTGGGCACTTATGGTTATGGCGTTGCCGGCACAGCCGATGGCGATAATGGCCACGGTGTTCACGGTTATTCGTCCGGCATTAACGGCTTCGGTATCTACGGCAAGAGTGAAGAATATATCGCGGTAAAGGGCGAAGGAAGGCTTGACGCGAATGGTTATCTCGGAGTTCAGGGAAAGGATGATTTCGACGAGGTGGTTACCGCCGACTGGAGTGGTAAAGAAATCGGCGTGGCCGGAATCTCAACCGGGGCTTCCGACACTGATAACTATGGTGTAATCGGACATTCCAATGGTGTTGGTGTGCGAGGGGAACATTCCGGCGACCCGGACAACAACTTCGGCGAACTGGGCTTAAGCGGCGCCGGTATCTATGCCAAAGGCTCCAGCTATGCGGGCTACTTCGAAGGCGATGTTCATTCTACCGGTGAATACACCAAGGCATACACCACCGGCACCAGCAACCCCGCCGCACCTCTGGTTTATGGTTGCATCGCATCCAATGCGACAATATATTCCGGGACGCCGAACTTCACTTGCACATGGAGCTCAACATTGAATCGATACGAAATTGCTATCACCGGCGAAAGCTACTATTTTACTGATTATGTGACAATGGTAACTCCTGCGAGCGGCTCCGCTCGCATCGCAAGCACAAGCAGTATGAGCGGCGTCCTGCTTGTTTATATATTTACACCTGCCGGCACCCAGGTCCAGGCACCTTTTCAGTTCATGGTTTATAAACCGTAATTCATAGGAGAATAAACAATGAGACACAATTGTATTAACATAATAGTTCCGAAAGTCTGCATATTTATTGTACTGCTGATTTGTCTTGGTCTGGCCTTGCCCGCAACGGGACAGAGCGGGGGAGGTTACGATCTGACATGGAGCACAATTGACGGTGGGGGTGGCACCAGCACCGGAGGCGGCTACAGTTTGACCGGTGCGGTCGGCCAACCGGACGCCGGCGTAACGACCAGCGGGAGTTATACGCTGACCGGCGGTTTCTGGTCGTCTAATATTCCCTGTTTTGTGAATATGGACGACCTGGAGAATTTCCTTACCGATTGGCTTGATGGCGGCACGAACCTGCCCGGCGACCTCGACGGCGACAACAAAGTCGATATGGTTGACTTTGGCATCCTTGCCTCGAATTGGCTCTGCCGTTGCCCTGCGGATTGGCCTCTATAGACCAAACCGACGACGGATAATATGCTTCTATTTGAGTAAGGAAGAGGTACAGCCCCTGGTTTTTGCCGGGGGCTTTTTTTTCGCCAGTTTTATGGGCAAGTCGGCTGCTGGAAAAAAGGTTGGAAATTTGCTTAAAAAAGTGCGATAATACTATTATCAGCGAGCGTGGCGGAACTGGCAGACGCGCAAGATTTAGGATCTTGTACCCTCGTGGTGTGGAGGTTCGAATCCTCTCGCTCGCAATCATGTAGGATGGACTTCAGTCCATGCTGTCTGACTAGCCCCCGATGTAAAACATGTCCCCGCGTAGGCGGGGATCGGGGGGTTCTTTTGTAGGGCGGGCCATGCCCGCCATTTGAGATTGCTCGTGACGGGTGGCATGCTTTACGCGTAACTTATGCAAAGTAGGGGCGACCCTATGTGGTCGCCCAAAAACGCTATTATGGTTTTCCAATTGGGTGCCACCTTTCCGCCGAAGGCGGAGAGGTGTTCTTATATAATTCTCAGCACAAAACCCATAGTAGCCGGAACTGGACGTGGATTTGAAAATTGATAATTTGGAAAATCCTGAAAAATATCCCTTGAAAAGCAAATTGCGAAAAAATGTCGATGGTTGAAATTTGTCCCTGTTGTAGTTAGAATGAAGGTAAGTATTCAGCCATTTGCAATGGCTGATCCTGGTAATGAAGGTAGCTTACCTGTAGCTACGTAGTCTCTTAAAGCATGGGCGATTGTGATAGTCGGATTATGGCCCCGCAGTTTTAAGCTGCGATATACGCTCATTAGAACTGCTTGGGTAGCAGCGCCTTTGTCAGAATGATTGCACTGGCTGTTTTTACGCAGAATAACTGCTGGACGAATCTGACGTTCGGCAAAATTGTTCTCAAAAGGAATCTCTGGATGTTCCAGGAAAGTGAACAACGAGTCTTGATATTTCATGAGTCGTTTGGCCAAACGTTTCACATCGGGGTTGTGATAAACCGTATGGGCCAATTGGCTCAGTCGGGCTTTGATTCGGTTAATACGGCTTTCATAACGTTTGGGCGTAAAATTCCTACGCTTACGCAAGCGAATACCATCCCGAATCAGCCGACGCAGTTTTTTCGAGAACGCCTGCCATTCGGCCGAATCGTTGGTCTGGTCAACCTTCTCCAGTTCCCTCAACAGATGAACCAGACAAAACTGACGATCCGTCGCGCAGACCGAGTTGTACGCCGCCCAAAAGTCGGTAATCAGTATGCCGTCAAATTCTTCTGTGAAAAACTTCTGCAAAGCGGGACTTCCTCGACTGCGGTCAATCATATAGTAACAAGCATTATCATTAGCAAAACACCACAACCAATGCGTTTTACCTGCCACACGCCAACCTGTCTCATCGGCGTGCAAATAGGTGCTGTTTTTGGCTTCCAAGGCAATCTGTTCATACCAAAACAGCAATATCACCGCCAAGCGTTGCCACATCGCTACCAAACCACCGGCACTCAAACGGGTATGAAGATGATAACCCAGAATGGAAATAATCTGAGCGATCGTTACACCCAATCCATAATGCAGCCAAGCGGTAAAACAGACCAGGCGATGGCCGATACTGGCCTTAGGCAAAGCATCCGACACGATTGGTTCTACGTGTTTTTTGCATTTAGGACAATAATCACGATGAATCGTGTGCTCGGTTACTACCGGCTGAATATCCTCAGGAATATCTTCAACAACACGTTTTCGTTGACGCTGACACCGTTGCAGCGGACCGCCGCAATCGGGACACTTTTCCAGCCGATGTTCCTCATGTTTATCAATATGCTGCGGTTTTTCACGTCGATTGCCGCTATGTCCCTTCTTGGCGCCGCGTCGTTGACGGCGCTTGGAGGTAGTCGGCTTGGTATAGATCGGCCTTTGCCCAGATGGCGTCGAAGGCCCAATCGAATTACTGATTGCATCCTGTTTGGATTGCAACTGCTCAATCTGATCTTTTTGTTCAGCAATCCGTTTAACTGTAGCCAGCAGCGCCAACTGAACCATCTCCGGCCCCAACTGATAAAGCTCAAGAGCTTGGGCCTCATCAAGCTGGCCACTCAAGGCCGCCGTAATAATTCTTTGCACTCGCGCCGAATTTATTTTTGCTTTGCGCATGCTTATGGCATAACACAATCAAAAACAGAGCGCAAGTTTTATTTTTACAAAACATTATGATTTGTTATGTGATTTGTTGCACATGGCTGAATACTTACAAACTATTTATGTCAGTTATATATTTCGAGTTGTGATTTTACGGGTTTTATGGTCGTGCGGTGCTGTTCGATGAGGCGCATGAGTTCGGCAATAATATCAGGGTGATATTTAGCTATATCGAATTTTTCAGAGGGGTCGTGCTCGATGTGAAACAGCAGGGGTGGATTATGTGAGTGAGGTTTGTCACGATATCCGGCTTGGGTGATCAGGTGCATTTTCCATGGGCCGCGGCGGACAGCGAAAAGTCGGGCTCCGCGGTAAAAGAACATAGTATCGCGTGGTGATTTCTCGGTGCGCTTGAGTAGGGCGGTTATGTCATAGCCGTCAAGGACTCGGTCTTTGGGTAGTGGTACATCGGCAAGGGTGAGGCAGGTGGGGAAAAAGTCCAGTGTGCTGGCCAGGTCTGTGATAACAGAGCCGGAAGGAATGTTACCGGGCCACCAGGCAAGAGCCGGCTCACGCATGCCACCATCCCATGTGCTGCCTTTACCGCCGCGGAGCAGGCCTGCGGAACCACCTTGTAATTTTTTGGTCAGCCAGGGGCCGTTATCACTGGTAAAGAAGACAAGTGTGTTTTCGGCGAGCCCCAGTTTTTTCAGGGTATCGATGATTCGGCCGACACTCCAATCAAGCTCCTCGACGGCGTCGCCGTAGAGGCCGCGGAGAGAAGCGTCCTTGAAACGCTGTGAGGCAAATAGTGGGACGTGTGGAAAGGTGTGAGGGAAATACAGAAAAAACGGTTTGTTTTTATTCTGCTCGAGGAATCGAATAGCTTTTTCAGTGTAGCGTTTGGTGAGGGTGGTTTGTACGGTGGGTTCCTCAATGGTTTTTTCGTTTTCCAGCAGGGGCGTGGGACGCATGTCATTGCTGTAGGGGATGCCGAAGTAATAATCGAAGCCGTGATGTGTAGGGAGAAACCGACGCAGATGGCCGAGATGCCATTTTCCAATGCAAGCGGTGGCGTAGCCTTTGGTTTTAAGCGCTGTAGCAATGGTGATTTCGGAGTGGGGCAGGCCGCCACCGGAGTTAGGGAAGAGGACTCGTCGTTTGTCAGAGCACATGCCGCTGCGGATGGGGAGTCGGCCGGTTAGCAGGGCGGCACGGCTGGGAGTACATACGGGGGCGGCAGAGTAGAACTGGGTGAGTTTAGCGCCTTCGGCGGCCATGCGGTCGAGATTGGGGGTGTGAATGGTTGGGTGTCCAAAGCAGCCAAGGTCGGCATAGCCGAGGTCGTCGGCAAAGATGATAACGAAGTTGGGAGAGCGAGCGGTTTTGTGGGCGGCTGATAACCAGTGGGGTAGGCCAAGAGAGGCAGCCGAAAAGGCCAGCATATTGAGGAAATCACGTCGGGAGGTTATTGCTTGCGACATTTTTTAATCTCCTGTATAAAAATCAATAGTGAATAAGGATTAATTCAATGGTATAGGAATTTATAATAATGGCCAAAATAGGCAAAAAAGTCCCGCCGAAGGCGGTTAAGTTCAATAATACGATCACTTTAATCATTTTTGGCTGAAAGTCAAATTCAATTATGGAGGTGTTGTACGATGAGAAAATT
>DAOWIP010000528.1 GCA_030640865.1 Sedimentisphaerales bacterium
AGGCGATATGCCGGGCGGACGTGAATACTCCGATCACACAGCCGAACTGATCGATACCGAAATCAAAGAGATTATGGATAAGGCATACGAGGATGTAAAAAAAATAATCCAGACCCATCGTAAAGAAATGGAGGACCTTGAACAGGCCCTGATTAAGTACGAAACACTCGACGGCGATGAGGTCAAACAGATAATCGAGGGCAAAACGCTGGACAAACCAACGGTAGGCGATCTTCTGGCCGCCGAACAAAAACGTCCCATAGTCCACAAGAAAAAACCACGGGAAAAAACCGATTCTTCCGATGACGGTATGACCAACCCAATTCCCAACCCCGGTATGGGGTAAATAATAAGTTGTGAGTTGTGGGTTGTGGGTTGTTAGAAAGACAGAAGACAGAAGAAAAACAAAGAAGACAGAAAAATAAATTGAACAGAAGATAACGAAGGAAACGAAGAAGAATTCAGAATTCAGAATTCAGAAGACAGAAGAGAAGAGAAGAGAAGGAATAAAAGATAGCGAAGGAAGCAAAGAAGAAGATAGAAGACAGAAGAAATACAGAAAAGATGAACATCGAACATTCAACATCGAATAAGACCGTCACGTGGAGTGTGCCTGGCACTTTAGAGTAAATGGCGGGCATGGCCCGCCTTACTTAAGACCCCCCCTTAACATCGGGGGCTAATACAAGGTTGCCGGCGGGACGCCTGCGATACAAATTGGTATTATGGCGAAATTTATAATTGAACCAGCAAGGCGAATCAAACGTTTGCCGCCGTATCTGTTCGGTAAACTCAATGCTCTGAAGCTCCGGAAGCGGCAGGCAGGGATCGACATCATCGATCTGGGTATGGGCAATCCGTCAGACCCAACGCCGGAGTTTATCGTAGATAAACTGGCCCAGGCGGCGAGCGATGTACGCAACCAGCGGTACAGTAACGTCAAAGGAGTGTTCAACCTCCGCCGAGAGATGGCCAAAAAATACCAGGCAAAATGGGACGTAACACTCGATCCGGAAAAAGAGATTTCGGCGTGCATAGGCAGTAAAGAAGGATTCAGCCATGCGTGTCTGGCACTGCTGGGGCCGGGCGATACGGCACTCGTGGCTGATCCGGCGTTCCCGATCCATGTCTATGCGGTCGCCCTGGCGGGAGCAAACGTGATAAGCGTACCGTTAGGATGCGATCAGGCATTTATAGATCGAATAGCTTATGTCTGCGAACACCTGTACCCACGGCCAAAAGTGATGATACTGAACTTTCCGCATAACCCGACAGCTATGACGGTGGATGAGGGATTTTTCGAAGAGGTAGTGAAACTGGCAAAACGGTTCGGGGTTGCGGTGATGCACGATTTCGCATACGGGGAAACCTGCTTCGATAACTACAAGGCACCGAGCTTCCTTTCAGCAAAAGGCGCCAAAGACGTCGGGGTTGAGTTCACCACCATGAGCAAACAATACAATATGGCCGGCTGGCGGGTGGGATTCTGTGCAGGAAACAAAGAGATCGTCGATGCGCTATATACAGTCAAAGGCTATTACGACTATGGCATATTCCAGGCGATCCAGATCGCTTCGATAATCGCGATCCGAAACGGAGAAAAAATCATCAAACAACAGGCTGAAGTCTATAGCGAACGGCGAGACCTCGTCTGTGAATGGCTGGAAAAAATCGGCTGGGAAGTCGATAAGCCGCGGGCGTCGATGTTCGTCTGGACACGAGTACCCGACGAACACCTGCACGGAATGAGTACGCTGGATTATACGATGGACCTGATGGAAAAAGCCGAGGTGGCAGTCGCGCCAGGCCGGGCGTTCGGAGAGAACGGCGAAGGGTTTTTACGTATCGCCCTGGTGGAAAACGAACAACGGCTGAGACAGGCAATGAAACAGATTAACCGCTTTGTGCAGGCCAAACCAAAACGGCGGGGTCGTAAGTGAACGAGGAAACGAGTAAACAGAAGAACCCCCGCTTAACAGCAGGGGCTATATCAAATGGTGCGATACAT
>DAOWIP010000353.1 GCA_030640865.1 Sedimentisphaerales bacterium
ACACACCCCACTTTGGGCTTTACAGGTCAACACCGACCGGATCTTTAAATTTGAGATACCGGTTTCTTCAATTTTTTGGACGGCCGCCTCGTCGATGTCGTCGCCGGCTTTGGCAACGATATCATCTGTGTACGGATCATGAATGTCTTCGACCAGCGTGCGGCCCAAAATGCGTTCACCCAGCCGCTGGATGACTTCCCCACCTTCCATTAAGGGTTCCACTTCAACTCCCAAAGTGGTGCCGCAGTCGACTTCGGAGACCACACAATCCTGAGCCACATCGGCAAGACGCCGCGTCAGATATCCTGAATTGGCCGTTTTCAACGCGGTGTCCGCCAGTCCTTTGCGGGCCCCGTGAGTTGAGATGAAGTATTGAAGCACGGAAAGCCCTTCCCGGAAATTAGCGCTAATGGGGGTTTCGATAATTTCGCCGGAGGGCTTGGCCATCAGCGCTCGCATACCCGCCAACTGTTGAATCTGATCTACTCGGCCGCGGGCGCCGGACTCAGTCATCAGGAAGACGGGGTTAAGGTAAGGTTTACCGTCACGCTCGTCATTTTTGAGTTCCTTCATCATTTCGTTGGTTACCTGCACGCGGGCATGCGTCCAGGCGTCGATAACCTGGTTTTTGCGTTCGCCGTCGGTAAGAGCGCCTGCCTTGTAATTTGCTTCGACGTGATCCACTTTCTTCTGCGTTGCGTTGATAATATCCGGTTTCTTGGCCGGAATACGAAGGTCTGTTACCGACATCGACAGACCAGCCAGTGTTGCGTACTTAAAACCCATCTCCTTAATCGTATCCAGTAGATCGATCGTATTGCTCCGACCGGTATTCTCGTAACAATCGCTGATCACACCACTTAAACCTTTATTTCCAAGCTCGTAGTTGTAAAATGCCATCTCTTCAGGCAGATTGTCGTTAAAGATACAGCGACCAACTGTGGTTTCAACACGCGCTCCTGGTTCACTAAGTTGTTTTTTTGCGTCCAGTGCACGTTTGTTTTTATACAGCCGCACCGTAACCGCCGCCTGCATACTGACTTTCCCCTGTTCGTAGGCGAGCATGGCCTCGAACGGACTGGAGAAAATCATACCCTGACCTTTTTCATCGGGGCGCATTATGGTAATGTAAAAATTACCGAGGACAATATCCTGCGAAGGGGACATAATCGGCGAGCCGTTAGACGGAGAGAAAATATTATTGGAGGCCATCATCAATATATGCGCCTCTGCCTGGGCCTCTACGCTCAAAGGCAGATGAACAGCCATTTGATCGCCGTCGAAGTCGGCATTAAACCCACGACAGACCAAAGGATGCAGTTGTATCGCGTTGCCCTCGATGAGCACCGGCTCAAACGCCTGTATTCCCATCCGGTGCAGGGTGGGTGCCCTGTTAAGCAGTACCGGGTGTTCGTGAATCACTTCTTCGAGAACATCCCAGACACACTCTTCCTTACGCTCGAGCATCTTCTTGGCGCTCTTGATAGTGTCGGTCAGGCCGCGATCTTTCATCTGTCTGATGATAAACGGCTGAAAGAGTTCGAGTGCGATTTTTTTGGGAATACCACACTGATAGACTTTCAACTCAGGTCCCACCACGATCACCGAACGGGCCGAATAATCCACTCGTTTACCGAGCAGGTTTTCACGAAAGCGGCCCTGTTTACCCTTGATCATATCGGTAAGACTTTTGAGCGGACGATTACTGGAGCCGAGCACCGGGCGGCGGCACCGGCTATTGTCAAACAGAGCGTCCACCGCCTGTTGGAGCATCCGTTTTTCGTTGCGGATAATTACTTCGGGAGCGTTCAGATCGACAAGTTTTTTCAGACGATTATTGCGGTTGATGATACGCCGATAGAGATCGTTCAGATCGCTCGTGGCGAAGTTCCCGCTTTCCAGCAGCACCAGAGGACGAAGGTCCGGTGGAATCACGGGGATAACATCCATAACCATCCATTCGGGATTATTGTCGCTCTGACGCAACGATTCGATAATCTTGAGCCGTTTACTGATATCCTTGGTCTTTTGCTGGCTTTTGGTTTTGTCCAGATCGGCTCGAAGATTAGCCACCTCCTGGCTCAGATCGATCATCTTCAACAGGGAACGGATAGCCTCGGCGCCCATTTCCGCGACGAATGTGTCGCCATAGCTTTCGTAGGCCCGACGGTATTCCTCTTCCGAGAGCAACTGTTTTAATTTAAGTGGTGTTTCACCGGGGTCGGTAACAACATAGTCCTGAAAATAAACGATTTTTTCTACGTCGGAGGTCTTCATAGCCATAATATTCGCAACCCGCGAAGGCATAGCCTTGAAAAACCAGATGTGCACAACAGGCGCAGCCAGATTGATATGCCCCATACGTTTGCGGCGGACTCGGCTGTGCGTCACCTTGACGCCGCAGCGATCGCAGATAATCCCTTTGAACTTGGTGCCCTTGTATTTTCCACAAGCGCACTCCCAGTCACGCTCCGGACCAAATATGCGCTCGCAGAACAGGCCGTCTTTTTCCGGCCGATAGGTGCGATAATTGATAGTCTCCGGTTTGCGTACCTCGCCGAACGACCAACTGCGGATGTCGTTGGGACCGGCCAGACCAATCTTTACGGAACCATAATCATTGATCCGATCGTAAATTGATTCTACCATTCCGGCTCACTCCTGTATTCGCTTCTTTTCCAATTGAATATTCAAACCAAGACCGCGAATCTCGTTACATAACACGTCAAAGGATACCGGCGTGCCGGCCTCCAGTGCGTTGTTTCCCTTGACCATTGATTCATATATCTTGGTACGGCCTTCGACATCGTCGCTCTTAACAGTCAACAGTTCCTGCAGAATATAGGCCGTCCCATAGGCCTCAAGGCCCCAGACCTCCATTTCGCCAAATCGCTGACCGCCGGTACGGGCTTTGCCTCCAAGTGGCTGCTGTGTGATTAAACTATACGGCCCGGTCGCCCGCGCGTGAATCTTGTCATCAACTAAATGATGCAGTTTCAACGAGTACATATAGCCCACGGTAATCTTTTGATCGAACGGCTCACCTGTACGACCGTCATAAACGGTAACCTTCCCCGTAGAGGGCATTTCGACATATAACTTACTGGGGTCCGGAACCTGATTATTATCTTCAACGACATTAACTTCCTGTCGCACCTTTTCGTTGGCTTCTTCCACTGCCGCGATGATCTGTTCTTCGCTGGCGCCGTCGAAGGCCGGACATAGTGCCTGGAAGCCGAGGATTTTTGCCGCCCAGCCAAGGTGGGTTTCCAGAATCTGGCCCACGTTCATTCGGCCGGGTACACCTAATGGGTTGAGCAGGATTTCCAGCGGCGTACCGTCTTCAAGGTGAGGCATATCCTCAACCGGCAGGATACGGGCGATAACGCCTTTATTGCCGTGCCGGCCGGCCATTTTATCACCGACCGCTAACTGACGCTTGGTGGCGATATAAACCTTTACCATCTCCAGCACACCTGACGGCAACTCGTCGCCACGTTTCATCTGTTGGACTTTGCGCTTCTTTTCTTCCAGCAGGTCCTGGATATGTTTCCAGTATGGCTCGATGATTTTCTCGGCCTTTTTGCGTTTGTCATCTTGTTTGATCCAGCTTATATCGAAGCTGTCGATCTGTTCTTTGATAATTGCGTCGTCGGTACTGGCGCCCATCTTCTGCCGGGTGGCCGGATCGACCGGTACGATATCGAGTTTCTCCGTAATGGCCCGCGACATCTGGCGAAAAATATCGGCTACTTTTTTGGAAACTTTGGCTTCGTACTCTTTCATCGTCACAGCATGAGCCTTCTTCTGCTCATCGCTCATATACATTCGCCGCGAGAACCGCTTGGCGTCGATTACGACACCTTCCTGGCCGCTGGGCACTTCGAGCGAATCGTTTTTCACATCTTCACCTGCCCGGCCGAATATGGCGTAGAGCAGTTTTTCTTCCGGTGACAATTCGCTTTTGCTCTTGGGCGAAATCTTTCCGGCCAGGATGTCGCCTGGTTTTATTTTTGTGCCGATGCGGACCACACCCCCCTCATCGAGGTTAGCCAGGGCCTTTTCGGAGACATTGGGAATATCGCGTGTGAACTCTTCACGGCCCAATTTCGTTTCGCGGCACTCGATACTATACGCTTCGATATGAATGCTGGTAAAGGTGTCGTTCTTGACCAGTTTTTCACTTATAAGAATTGCGTCCTCGAAGTTATAACCGTCGAACATCATAAAGCCCACAAGTACATTACGGCCCAGGGCCAGTTCGCCCTTATCAGTGGCTGCGCCGTCGGCGATAATCTCATCTTTCTTAACTTCTTGGCCCAATTTGACAATAGGCTTTTGGTTCAGACACGTCCGCTCATTGAGCCCGATGAACTTCCGCAATACATACTCATCGGCTTCATTAATCACTATCCGCTGGGCATCCACCCAGGTTACGGTTCCGTCCTGGCTGGCCCGGATGACCATACTACTGTTCTGGGCCACGACTTTTTCCATACCGGTACCGACGATCGGGCTTTCGGTTCTCAGCAGCGGAACTGCCTGACGCTGCATATTGGATCCCATCAGGGCACGGTTGGCATCGTCGTGTTCCAGAAATGGAATCAGCGCCGCCGAAACACCAACCGTTTGGTTGGAGGCAATATCCACATATTCCACTTCACTGCTGTCGATTTGGGTCAGATCGCCGCCGACCCGCGCCAGCACCATTCCTTCTTTGACGGACTTGCCGTCTTTTTCCAGAACATCTACCGGTGCCAGAACCGCTTCGATCTCCTCGTCGGCTCGCAGCTTGGTAGCCTCGGTCAATTTACCGTTTTCGACTCGGCCGTATGGGGTCACCAGAAATCCATAATTGTCCACGTCGGCGAAAATACTCAGCGACGATATCAGGCCGATATTGGTCCCTTCCGGCGTTTCAATGGGACAGATTCGGCCGTAATGGCTGATATGCACATCACGGACTTCAAATCCGGCGCGTTTGCGATTCAGTCCACCGGGGCCGAGGGCCGAGAGTCGGCGTTCGTGAGTCAACTGGCTCAGAGGGTTGGTCTGATCGACGACCTGGCTCAATTCGCCTCGGCCGAAAAAGAACTCGATACTGCTGTTGATACTTTTGCTGTTGACCAGGTCGGCAATACGGGCCAATTGGTCCATATCCCTGATACTCATACGTTCCTGAACACTGCGTCGGAGTTTCAGAAAGCCTTTTCGCAATTCGTCTGCTGCCAACTCGTCGATAGTCCGCAGACGGCGATTGCCCAGATGGTCGATGTCATCGACAAAGCCTTCACCGCTGCGCATCTTCATAACATATTTCAATGAATTAAGGAAATCATCCGGACGAAGCGTCATTTCTTCTTCGCTGATTTCCTGTTTGAACTTACGGTTCAGGCGGAACCGGCCGACTCGTCCCAGCCGGTAACGGTTTTCGTCGTAGAATTTCTCCTTGAAGAACTTCCTGGCCTTTTCGATCTGGACTGGATTGCCCGGTCGCAGGCGGGAGTATATCTTCAATATCGCCTGTTCGTGATCTTCCGCAGGGTCCTCGGCAAGCGAATTCATTATGATAATATCCAGGATTTTTTCGCAGACTTCGACTTTTTTCAGCGATGAATCACGAATTTTCTCCAGATTCTCACCGATTTGACAGCCGGCCTTAACTATTTCTTCGCCGCTTTTCTTGTCGATAATGGCCCCTACAGCCCACATTTCCGGTCCGAGCTTACCGACAGCAACATTTTTAGTAGGATAAAACTCACGAATAATCGCTTCGGTACTGCTGAATCGTTTGTCCATTGCCCGCAAAAATGTCGTAGCGCTGAGCTTGCTCGATTGGTCGATGCGTACGACCATAATATCTTTTTTAGTAACGTTGACTTCGATCCAACTGCCGCGTTCAGGGATAATACGGCAGGCATGGAGCGGGCGATCGCTTTCCTGTGTCTCGACGACAAAATCCACGCCTGGGCTGCGGTGCAACTGATTCACAATTACCCGCTCAGCCCCGTTGATAATAAACTCACCGCCGCCGATCATGATGGGCATCTCACCGAGATAGATGTTGTCCTCCATAATCTCTTCTTTATCTTTGCGAACCAGTCGGCAGCGCAGCCGAAATGGCACACCGTAAGTCAAACGTAGTTGACGGCACTCATCGGAGCTGTAACGGGGTTTGCCAAGCTCGTAATTGATATATTCCAACCGTATGCTCTCGTCGTAGCTGACGATTGGAAAAATCTCGCGCAGCAGGCGTTCCAGCCCTACCGGACTGCGTTTGTCCGGCTGGGCGTCTTTCTGTACGAAGCGCTCGTAACTCTCGGTCTGAATTCTGTTCAGGGACGGAATTCCAACAGATGAAGAGTACTTGCCAAATTGACGAATCTCAGTATCTGACATCTTCGTCTCCCGCAAAGGATTTTAACGACACACTATAATGGTCGCTTAAATTAAGTATGTTGGGTTTGCCAAATGGCGGGTGGCGCCTTTCTGTATTTCAGAGAGGTGCTCTTGTACAACCTTCGACGTAGAACCCAGCGAAATCATATTAGCTGACCACCGCTTCTTTTTATTAGGCTACTTCGATTGTCGCGCCGACTTCTTCCAGAACCTTCTGGAGTTTTTCGGCATCTTCTTTGCTTAAGCCTTCCTTGACTGTCTTTGGTGCCGCTTCCACTAACTCCTTGGCTTCTCTCAGTCCCAGTCCGGTGGCGGCACGTACTTCTTTAATAACCTTGATCTTCTGATCGCCGATAACCTTGAGAATCACATCGAACGAGGTTTTTTCTTCTTCAACGGCTGCTGCGCCGCCGGCTGCCGGGGCCGCCATAGCCACTGCGCTTGCTGCCGGTTCGATTCCGTGCTCATCCTTGAGATAGTCAGCCAACTCCTTGGCCTGCAGGAGCGTCAGTTCTACAATACTGTCACCCAGCTTTTTGATCTCATCGCTATAGGTTTTTTCGCTTACTTTTGCTTCTTCTTTTACTTCTGCTACTTCTTCTGCCATAGTAAAAATTCTCCAGTCTTGTCAAACCACACTGTTCCGAGAGCCAGGATGACGTCATCCCGTTTTAACCCCGTTCGAGGGCTGTCGGACCAGTAAATATCAACTTAATGTAACCATTCACACTTTTATAAAATTCTTTGTTTCCTTTTCTCTTCCTTCTCTACTCTTTTCTCTCCACTCTCTTCTCACAACCCACCACTCACAACTCTTATCCAGCTACGCTGCTTCTAATTTTTCGATCAGTGCTTTGACACAACCAGCGATAACACCTGCTGGCGCTCCAATTGCGCTTGCGACTCGGCTGCCGGGCGAGTTGGCCAATACCACCAGCATCCCCTGCAACTCGGTACGCGTAGGCAATTTCGACAGGTCCCTGGCTTGGTCGGCATCGAGTACCCGGCCGTCCAGAAACCCTCCTTTAATACTGAAATTCTCCAGCTTTTTTTCCCATTCGACCAGGTCTTTTGCGACATCCACGACACTGTCGCCACCGTAGGCGATAGCGCAGGGGCCGCTGAGAATATCACGCAGGTCGCCCATCCCGGCCTCTTCGAAAACTCGACCGGCCAGGGAATTATTGACTACACGAACACGAATCTGTTTTTCCAGCAGTTCTCCACGCAGGGCATTATTGTCGTTACCGCTGATGCCTCGCAACGAGACTACGATCAAATCGTTCACATCTTCGAATCGTGTTTTGAGTTCTTTCTGTATTAACTCTTTTATTTTTTGACTCATATTTGCCTCAATAGCTTGAATGTATCGCAGCCGTCTCGGCTGCATTAAGTACCGCAGCCATCTTGGCTGCATTAAGTACCGCAGCCATCTTGGCTGCATTAAAGTATCGCAGCCATCCCGGCTGCTTCTTTGACTATTTAGCCCCGGTTTTACTGGAGGCTATCCCGCCGAAGGCGGTTAATTTCCTATCGCGCGTTAAGCAATCGCCACCTCAACCGAGGGACTCATTGTTGCGCAGATACTTACCTTTTTGATATACGTTCCTTTGGTGGTGGTGGGACGCATTTTCCTGATCTGTTCGATGAAGGCCGTGATATTATCCAATAACTTGCTCGGCTCAAAGTCCAGCTTGCCGACCGGCACATGAACGTTACCGCCGCTGTCATGCCGGAACTCGACTTTGCCGGCCGCATAATCCTTGACGGCCTCGGCTACATTCGGAGTAACGGTCCCGCTTTTGGGTGAAGGCATTTTACCTTGTGGGCCGAGTATCCTGCCCAGTTTACCGACCTGTCCCATCATTTTCGGATGGGCGATAGCGACGTCGAAGCCCAGCCAGCCGTCCTGCACTTTTTTGACTAACTCATCGCTGCCCACCTCGCTCGCCCCGGCCGCGAGAGCTTTTTCAACATCATCGCCTTCGCAGAAAGCAATTACGTGTAATGTCTTACCGATCCCGTGCGGCAGAGAGATGGAGCCGCGAATCGCCTGGTCGGCCTGCCGGGCATCGATACCGAGATGAACCACACATTCGACTGTCTGGTTGAACTTGGTGGAAGCCCAGTCTTTGATTTTTTCTATTGCCTCGGGCAAAGGCAGTTTCTCTTTGACCACCTTTTTGACGTCTTTGTTATACCGCTTACTTCTGGAATGCATTACACACCTCGCAATTATTTCGCTCCCACTGTCCCGGCCGTGGTACGCCGACCATTTTTACTGGTTTATTCTAATTATTAGCCCCCGACTTTATGTCGCGGGGTTCTTCTGTTTTTCTCTTTCTCACCACTCACCACTCACCACTCACCACTCACAACTGACTTTCACCCCTCGACCACCACGCCGATGCTTCGGGCAGTGCCTTCGATTATCTTCTGCGCCTGTTCTATGGTAAACGCGTTAAGGTCTTTGATCTTGGTTTTAGCTATTTCTGCAACCTGTGCTTGCGTAACTTTCCCCACTTTTTCTTTGTTGGGTATTCCACTGCCCTTGACAATCCCAGCCGCCTGTTTCAGGAGTTCCGCTGCCGGTGGGCTTTTGACCACAAAATCAAATGTCCGATCGGCATATACGTTTATTTCCACCGGCACTATCATACCGTTCATATCTTTAGTTTTCTCGTTGAACTGTGAGACAAACTGTCCGATGTTCACTCCATGCTGCCCCAGGGCCGGCCCGATAGGCGGCGCTGGTGTCGCCTGACCGCCCTTGGCCTGCAATTTAATAACTGTATTTATCTTTTTTGCCATAATATACTCTCAAAGAAAATTTTGTGAAATCCGTGCTTATTTCTTCTGTCTTCTGTCTTCTGATTTCTG